>NZ_NXLN01000002.1:0-130228 GCF_003364135.1 Helicobacter sp. MIT 01-3238 | reverse complement strand
CTCACTCCCTCCACTCACACCTTAGCACTTTTTCTTATTAGCATCATCTAATATTGCTTTAGCGATATTAGATACACTTGTAGAGATTTGTGAGCTAGCATTTGCTATGCTTACATTTTCTTGGGTTACGGATTCTAGGTTTGTTATGGTTTCATTGATTTGAGCGATTCCAGCAGTTTGCTCTTTTATAGATTCTGCCATATCATTGATTGATTGCACAAGTAAGTTTGTATTTGCTTCAATCTCTCCTAGTGATTTACCTGTGCGCTCTGCTAGCTTTCTCACTTCATCAGCGACAACTGCAAATCCTCTGCCGTGCTCACCTGCGCGTGCGGCTTCAATGGCTGCATTTAGTGCAAGTAAGTTTGTTTGGTCTGCTATATCTCTTATGATTCCTATGACATTTCTAATGTCTTCTGTTTGGTTAATCACTTCATTACTCCTTGAGGATACATTTTGCATAGATGAAGTGATTTCCTCTACTGCTGTTGCTGTTTGCTCTAGGCTTGAGGCTTGAGAGTTTGAGCTTTGAGTAAGAGAAGCTACTGCTTCTTCAAGTTTATCACTTTGTTCATTAAGAGAGTTTGCAAAGTTTAGTGAAGTCTTTAGCATTTTTCTTACTTCTGCACCTAGTGTATTGGTAACGACTTCTACGCGTCCTTTTGCATTTGCTACTTCAGTAGTAAAATCTAGCTTTGTATAGCTATCAAATACACGATTGATTTCGTTTAGGTCTGTGCCTATGGCTGTATTCATTACATTTAGTAGATTATTTACAGAATCCCTTAGTGCATTTAGCTGTGGATTGCTACCCTCTAGTGCGATTCGTCTATCTACTACACCACTTGATTGAATATTGCTTATGACTTCTAGGGATTCTTTGACTAGGGCTGCGTCTTTGTCGATTGAGACTTGGGATTTTTCTATGTTTTCATTGATGATTTGCCCCATTTTGCCTAGCTCATCTTGAGCGCGGATTTTTATGGTATGCACCTCATTTCCCTCGTGGTTAAGGTATTTAAAAAATGAATCAAGCGTGTTTAGGATAATAGGCAAGCGCATAGCGATATTTTTTTTGACAAAGAAAAATATCGCTACCATAATGATAGCAAGCACCACCACAGAGACAAAAAATATGAGTTTTTGGAGATTATATAGTGGCTCTAGCACCATTTTTTTGGGCGCACTTACCACGATAGAGTAAGAAGAGCCATCGCTGTTTTTAAAAGAACTCACACTGATATAGCTATCTACACCTCCCAAAGTCTTATAATCATCAAAGATTCTGTTTTGGGATTGCTTTATGGTGTCATAGACTTTTTGGACTTTTGGAGATTTGTTTAAGTCAAAGTAATTCTCTAGCACGATTTTGGAATTTGTATGCACGGTGATTGTTCCATTGCTATTTACTAGCATTTTATCTTCGCCCTCAAAATTCCTAAGACTTGGGTCAAGTATATATTCCCCCAAAATCGCAGAATCAATGATAAATCCTATCGCACCTATGATTTTTTTGTTTGAGTCAAAAATCGGTGCAGCGACATTCACACCGATTAGGTTGCCACCGACATTGATATTTTTTGGCTCGCCAAAATTTACCAACTCTTTGCCATAGCTAGATTTTAGGGCTTTTTGCACGCTTGATAGTCCCACAATAGCACTATTTGCTTTTTGTAGCTTAAGCCCGCCGTGTGCTTTCATATTTTCATCTTTATAAAAAATCACAAAATCCCCATTTTGGCTTGTGAAATTGGAATTTTTATTGCGGAAATTACTTGGGGGATTTGTCAAATAAATATAGCCATAAGTAGCATAAGATAGATTGTCAAGAGCGTTTGTGAGAGTGTCCTCAAAAATCGTAGGGTCAACCTCATAGTAGGGTATGAGATGTAAAATATCCTCTAGGTTTTGCACTGAAGCAGATAGCATAGAGCTAGATTCCCCAAATGCGTTTGCCACAAAATCTGCGTTTCGTGCAGAAGCGTTTGCGATGACTTGCTCGGCACTGATTTTCATCGTCTCACTTAGGCGAAACGATACGATTAGCACAAGGGAAATAATCCCAAGCGCAACGACACCAAAAACAAATGATACGATTTTTGCTCCAATAGAGAGATTGGAAAACAGCTTCATAGTCAGCCCCTTTTGTTTGGAAATTTGTAAAAAGCGCAACTCCTACACTAAACCCTACTAAAATGTATCCAAACTATATCGGTAAAGAGTGGCAAATTTATATAAAAAATGCACATAAGTTTGCATAAATAAATACTAAAATAAAACTTGGTAAAAATATTTTTAACTTAAAGATTTTGTGGAATTTATTTGTGTGGAAAATATATTTTTAAAAATCTTTTTTTAGACAAAACTTTGGTTATGATTAAAATCTTTTTAAGAATATTTGAGTTACTATGCGCATTTATTTTGCATATAATTCTTACTTTTCTTAAAAGCATAGAAATAATAAGAAAAACATAGCAAAAATGCAAAAAATGTGTAAAAAATTGTGTATAATTGTGCGTAAATATATGTGTGTGGAATGTGTAGAAAAAGGTTTTTTATGAAAAATATCCAAAAAGTGCTTTTGCTTGCAAGCGTAATGAGTGAATTTACAAGTCAAGTGATATTTGCTAGCGAAGTTGCTAGCAGTGAAGTTGCTAGCAGTGAGATTGCTAGAGGGATTGCGCCCGCTGATAACGAGAGAGAGAGAGAGAGCAACTCCCACGCAAATGGATTCTAGCGAATCAAAAAAGAGTGATTTTGCAATATATGATTCTAAAGTGCAAGATTTTAGTGAGAAAAATGCAAAATCAAAAGAACTAACAAAATCACAAGATTTACAAGCAAAAGACTTAGGCAAAGTAGTTGCCAAAGGCTACAAGGACAATGGCACTCAATCTAGGGAGCGATACCAAAGCAGTGCAGGGGAAATCTCACGCAGTATGTTAGAATCTAGTCCAAGTGGCAATGGCGATATAGGCTCGATTTTGCGCTTGCTACCAAATGTGCAGTTTGACAACGCCCAAAATCGCTCTACCACGCAGGGCGAAATCGACCCTGCAAATATCAGCATTTCAGGTGGGCTTTTTTATCAAAACAATTTCCAACTTGATGGCTTCAATGTCAATAATGACCTCACTTCAAATCTCACTAGCGATAATGGCGTAAATGGCACAGGAGCGAAAAATCCACGCTCCCAAGCCTTTAGCATCGATACTTCCTTGCTAGAATCTATCATCGTGCAAGATTCTAATATCAGTGCGAGCTATGGTGGGTTTAGCGGTGGGGTGGTGGAGGCAAATGTGCGCAAACCTCGCAGGGAAATGAGCGGAATCAAAGGCTGGCACGCAAATGTCAGCTATCAATTCACACAAGGCGATGCACGCGGAATCTCCCTTACACACTATCATATCGACCCTGCCATAGAATCAAACTTCTTAAATTCTACAAGCGAATACTATCACCCATACTTCACTAAGCACTTAGTTCGCGCTTCGCTAGAGGGCTATGCTACCAAAGATTTAGGAATCATCGCTAGTTTTTCCACCACGCAGAGCTTTATCCCCACTTTTGTGGCAAATCCTCTTACCAACACAAGTGGACAAAATGCTGGGGACAAAAAAGACCAAAAACGCCAATCCTACAACTACTACATAAAAGCCTACTACAACCCAACCCAAAATCTAACCATAGAGGCAAATCTAGGCTATATGCCACAATATAATAGCTATTTTTGGAGTGGTGGAGCGTATAATGCGGACTATGTCGCACAAAGCGGTGGCACTCAAGCTGGCATAAAGGCAATGTATCAAACACCTATCGGGCTATCTACCACCACGATAGGCTACTCATATATAGATAGTGAGCGAAGTGCTGATTCTAGATATACTTATTATGCACTTTGGTTTGTAAGCGATACGGTAGATTGGGCGCGTAGTGATACAAATTCTGCGTCTATCTACACTGCGGCAAACTATGGCAATATGCGACAAAATTCACATATCCCCACGCTAAAGAGTGATTTTTTGTTTAATCCTATTGTTGTGTGGCGCACCACGCACAATTTTTCACTTGGTGTAGAAGTATCCTATCAAAAAGCCACAAGGCAGAGGCTATCGCCTTATGTGCAATTTGCAAATGACAATAATATCCCTGTGCCCTCAACCACTCCTTGCCCCACCACACCTGATAATCTAGGGCTTATAGCCTGTATGAACGGTAAGCCAACTTCTAATCCCAACACCACTATCTACCGAAATAACCAAACATATCAAGACTACGCCCAAAGCTCAAGAAACGAGCAAGTAAAATCCCAACACACAGGAGCAAACTCTTGGGAAAATGGCTATGATAGTGCGGTGGCACAATACTTCAATGTCATCACGCAATATTATGGAGCAAACAAAATCACGCTTGATAATGTCGCTTATGGTGGGTTTGTAGAAGATGATATGTCATTAGATTTGGGTAAATTTGGGGATATGAATGCGCGTCTTGGATTGAGATTTGAAGGCGATAGCTATATGGATAAGCACACTATCGCTCCTAGATTTTCACTTAGCTATGCCACCCCTACAAGCAAGCAGTGGCGCACCACACTTACCTTTGGAGCAAATCGCTACTACGGACGCAATCTTTTTTCATATAGATTCTTAGATTTTTCTGCGGCTAGGCATTCGCATAAAAGAGATTGTGTGAGTTGCGATTGGGAGGAAATAGAGCTAAATACCGCGCTAAATCCTGCTTGGACTTCAAGCGTGAAATTTAGTAGCTTAAGGATTCCATATAGTGATGAGCTAATGGGAGGGATTTCTAACAATCTAGGAAAATTTAGCGTGGGCTTAAAATATATCTTTCGCAATGGCAAAAATGAGATAATGCGCGTAAGCGCAAACGCGCTAAATCTGCCCGCACAAGAGGGCTACTCCACTAGCTACAATGTATGGAGCAATGAGGGAAAAAGCCAAAGTCATATCATCTCACTAATAGCACAAAATCATAGCACTATTGAAACATTTGGAGTGAAGCACCACTATTTGTTTGCGCTAGATTGGACTCATAGCAAAAGGACTTACAATATCTTTGCAAATAGTGCTGATGATGAATACCTAATGGATTCTCTAATCATATATGATAATGCACCTATGAGGTATAGAGATAGACCTGTGGATAATTTTGTGCGTCCTTTTAGCTTACGACTAAGTACTACGCATAGCTTCAATATAGGGAAGTTTAGGTGGCTATGGAACAATCTTTTTCGCTATCGCTCGCCATATAGCCGAATGGTTACACTAACCACAAGTGCAAGCAACGCGGTGTTTAAGCAGTGGCAAGCACTCTATCCAAACATAGAGGGCGTGTATGTCAAAAAGAATTTTAGGGGAGCATTTAGCTGGGATATGCGACTAGGGTTTGAAGTGGATATGTGGCACAAAAATATTTTTTATGTAAATGTAGACATCTATAATGTCCTAAATGCTCGCAATGAAACAACTATAAGCCAATCAAACGGATACACAGGTTATGATATAGCAGGCTCTAGCTACACTTACGCAGTCTATGAAGTGGGACGACAATTCTGGCTACAAGTGGGGTATAAGTTTTAGCTAATATCTCTCCATAGCGATGACACCGCTACGCAAAATCTCTTTTGGCTTAAACTTGCTTAGGGCTTTTATGAGGCTTGTTATGCGGTGTGGTTTTTCGGTGGCTACGATGATTATGTATTTTTCATTGGCATTGGCGATTTTGCCATTATAAGCCCGAGCTAGTGCTTCAATCCCTGCCAAATCCTCATCAATCCCCACCTTGATAAGTGCTGTTTCTTTCTCTAGCAAATCATCATCATCGCTTACCTTTAGCACGGGGATAAGTTTGTGAAGCTGCTTGATAATCTGCTCTAGCACGCGAGAATCTCCCTCTGTGGCGATAGTGATACGCGATAAATCACTATTTGGGATAGGTGCTACGGTTAGGGATTCGATATTATATCCTCTCCCTGCAAAAAGCCCTGAAACACGCGCTAGGACGCTATGCTCATTGACTACGGTTACACTTATGATTTTTCTTGCCTGCATTTTGAAAGCCTTTAGGTGTTTTGTGTGATTTATGCTAAATGTGTGCCAAAAATTATAAGGCATTATTGTATCGCAAAATCTAACTAGAAATCTCATAAAAATTTAAACAAAATATATTACAATTTTGCGTTTTGTGTTTGCGTTGTGAAAATAATGCAAAGCCCAACACAGAAGCTAAGATTTTGTATGCCAAGATTTTGACACTTTAAGATTTTGCACCAAAATCTAGCTTTTGTAAAATCTAGCTTTTGTAAGGAAAAAAATGTTTGAAACTCTAAGCACCTCTTTTAAAACCATTGCTTCCAAAATCCGCTTCAATGATGATGAAAAATCACTAAATCGCGCACTAGATGAGCTAAAAAAAGCCCTGCTAAAAAACGATGTCCACCACAAAGTAACCAAAGCCTTGCTAGAATCTATCGCGCTAAAAACCAAGCAAAAAGGCATAGGCAAGCAAAGTTTTTTGGATGCGATGAGCGAAAGCCTAACGCAGATTCTAACCACAAGCGGAAACTATGGCTTTGTGTATGCACCTCGTCCGCCCACGGTGGTGCTTATGTGCGGATTGCAAGGTAGTGGCAAAACCACAACCAGCGCAAAGCTAGCAAACTACCTAAAAACTCGCAATAAAAAGGTGCTACTTGTGGCGTGCGATTTGGCTAGGCTAGCCGCAGTTTCCCAGCTAAAGATTTTGGGAGAGCAAATCGAAGTGGAGGTTTTCACACCACAAAGCCTTGCGGAACAATCTAGCGAAAAATCCAATCTCACACCCCAAATAGTCGCAAAAGAAGCCAAAAAAAGGGCATTGCAAGGGGGATTTGATGTGATGATAGTCGATAGCGCAGGGCGACTATCAATCGATGAAAATCTAATGGACGAGCTAGAAGCGATAAAAAAATCTATCGAGCCAAATGAAATCTTTTATGTAGCAGATTCTCTAAGCGGACAAGACGGTTTGCGTAGCGCGGAGGCATTTCATCAAAAGGTGGGCTTAAGCGGTGTGATTTTGAGCAAATTTGATAGTGATTCAAAAGGCGGAATCGCCCTAAATATCGCCTATCAGCTACAAATCCCACTGCGCTTCATCGGCAATGGAGAAAAAATTCCAGACTTAGACATAGCAATGCCAGATAGAATCGTATCTAGGCTTATGGGTGCGGGTGATATAGTATCTCTAGCAGAAAAAACTGCCGCAGTGATTGATGAAAAAGAAGCAAAAGACATTACCAAAAAGCTAAAAAAGGGGCAGTTTGGGTTTGAGGATTTTCTAGCACAAATAGAAAATGTCAAAAAACTAGGCTCAATGAGTTCTCTAGTCTCTATGATACCCGGTCTATCTCAAGTAGCAGGTGGGCTAAAAAATATCGATTTAGACAACTCCAAAGAGATAAAAAATATCCGCGCAATGGTGGATTCTATGACAAAGAAAGAGAGAGCAGATGTAAGCCTGCTAAATGGCTCAAGACGCAAGAGAATCGCACAAGGAGCGGGGCTAGAAGTCGCAGATATAAATCGCATTGTAAAGCAATTTGACAATGCAGCAAAGATGGCAAAGCGATTTAGTGGCAAGGGCGGAATGCAAGAGCTAATGGGACTTATGGGGCAAATGAAACAAAGGCACTAAAATCCAAAAAATCTATGACAGCAAAAAACTAGCACAACAAAGAATCTATATAGCTCATATCTGTGATTTTCCTAAATGTGCTTGTTGTGCCCTTTGCCGTGTTTTGTGAATTATCAAAGATTTCTACTTTTTCACAAAGTGGCGTGATTTTTTTTAGATTTTGTAGTGATTCTACATATCTTCTTTCTATTAGGTGTGGCTTTATGTTGTGCCCGCCTTTTTTTACTCGCATTGCTACGCGTTCTTTTGCAAGATTGACAGAATTTAGAGCTACATAATAAAGATAGATTTCATATCCAGCTTTTTTTAGTGTGTCAAATAGTGTAATTATGCTTTTTCCACAAAGTGTGGTTTCTTGGTTAAAGTTTTGCCTTTGGACTATGTAGCTTGTGCGGATTTTTAGGGCGATTTTTGAAGCACGAAATTGGTCTTTTTGCTCACGCCAATCCCCAAAAGAGCTTACAATTTCATCAATATTTATTCGCAGTCCGAAATGCTTCCCTTGCTCTAGCTTATCATAATAAAGAGTAGTTTTGCCAGCACCATTTACACCTGCAAAAATATATGCCTTTGGCTTGTCATAGTTTTTATCATTTGGATTTTGACTTGACTGATTTATGATTTTACTCATTTTGATTGCCTTTTTTCATAACGCAAATTACAAAATACACCATTATTATGTGCCTTTGTTTGCACTTGGCATTATAGCACAAATGCTATGCTTCAAATCGTGTGCAAAAGCACAAAATATATGCTTTAAAAAGCTAGTAAATATAGATTTTGATATAATGCAAAATCTAGGCAAAATACTACAAAACAAAGGACACTAAATGCAAGTAACTCCACTAAAACCAATCACAAATGATGACTTAGAAAAGCTAGGACTTTCTTGGCACACAGATGCTGATAGCACACCATATATCGAACCTGAAATGGTAGAGATAAGTGAGGAGGAAAGCGAGGCTTTTTATGAAGCAGGAAATGAACTATATGATATGTTTTGCGAAGCGGCGCAATATGTCATAGATGAAAAGCTATACTTCGAGCTAGATATACCAAACTCACTAATCCCTATGATAGAGCAAAGCTGGGAGGAGGAGGTGCATTGGCATTTGTATGGGAGATTTGATTTTAGTGGTGGGCTAGATGAGAAGCCTATAAAATTGCTAGAATTTAACGCTGATACGCCAACGCTACTATATGAAAGCTCTGTGATAGCGTGGGCTATGCTAAAGGCAAATGGATATGATGAAAACGCGCAGTTTAATAATATCTATGAGGCATTGGGCGAGAATTTTAAGCGCATAATCACGCTAGGAGAGGATACAGCTAGATTTAGCGAAATCTATGAGGGGTGGAAGATTCTCTTTGCAAGTGTGAAAGGAAATGCTGAAGAAGAAAAAACAACGAGATTTTTGCAAGAAATCGCGCAAAGTGTGGGCTTTGCAAGTGAATTTGGCTACATAGATGAAGTGAAGTTTAGCGAGAGTGAGGGGGTGTTTTTTAATGATGAGAACTACGAATTTTTGTTTAAACTTTTACCTTGGGAATCTATCGCCATAGATGAACCAGAGCTAGCCCTGCTTATGCGCGGGATAATGCAAAATAAAGCGGGCATTTTTCTAAATCCTGCCTATACTTTGCTTTTCCAAAGCAAAAGAATGCTAAAGATTTTGTGGGATTTGTTTCCAAACCACCCATTGCTATTGCCTGCTAGCTTTGAGCCGCTCTCAAATAGTGGTGCAAATGGTGGCGCAAAGCTAGCCCAAGTCAAAAAGGCAAGCTTCGGAAGAGAGGGTGGGGGAGTGGAGATTATTGATGAGAGTGGAGCGACTTTGGCACAAAATATCGGCGAGTATGCCAACTTCAAGCCCGTGTATCAGGAGTTTTGCGAGCTAAATGAGCATAATGGATTTTACTACCAGCCAAATGTGTTTTTTGCCTATGAATCTTGCGGGCTAGGATTTCGCAAAAGTGCCAAAAAAGGCAAAGAGGGGCTAATCTTGGATAACTATTCCAAATTTGTAAGCCACAGAATAGTTTAGGATTGTTTTAAGAATATTTGTTTGATTTTGGCTTAGATAATTATTTTGCGCACGGGATTTTGCTTGGAATCTTGGCTTAAATACTTTGCCAAATCGCACTTAAAGCTGTTTAGTGGAGTAAAATGCTAAAGCTAATGGTGGATAAGGTTGAAATATTATGCAGAATCAAAAAATGGGATTCCAAAAAGAAAACCTAATTTTTTCTTAGATTTCGCACTATTTTGAAATCCCAAATAAGTAAAATAAGCAAAACGCTATCAAATCTAAACCCCCTCCAAACAAACACTAATGCAACTCAGCCCATATTTTGCGCTTCCAAAGATACGCAAGCACCGCCATAATGCCAAAGAATAGCATTATTTTCCAGCCTAGCGATTCTCTTTGCTCTTTCTTAGTGTCGCCCACTTCATTTAGATAGTTTATGACTTTTTCTTCAGCTTCTTTTGTAAGCCCTAGTCGTGGCATAGAAGTGCCGGGTAGAAGTTTTTGTGGGTCATTCATAAACTTATATAGATAGTCCTCGCCACGCGCACGAATCATCATAGACAAATCAGGCGCACGCGCTCCTAAGTATCTCTCCAAATCATCAGTGCTAGAGTTTGAGCTCATATAGAAGTAGATATATGAGCGAGCACCCAAGTAGCGGTTCAAATCGCCGATGACACTAGGCGAAGTGAGCTTGTCATAATTCACGCTATGACAGCGCAAACAAGCCTGCTCAAACACTTCTTTATCGCTGATTTCTTTTGGTGCGATAGAGGAAAGATATGCCACGATATTTCCTATCGCTTCATCTCCTAGCCAATCATAGCCTGACATAGGATAGACTAGGTCTTCTTTGTGCCATAGCTTAGAAGCAAGGATAGGGTTTTTGATAAAGTGTGCCAAAAAGTTGTGGTCTAGCACAGCTGCCACGGTAGATAAATCTGGCGGGATAACGCCATAAGCTTGGGAGACTTCCTCATCGCTTTGCTCTGTGCTACGAGCAGCCAAATCAGGCTGGGACTTCACAGTGTGGCAGGAGTTGCAGTTTTCTACAAAGATTTGCTTGCCCTCTTCTGCATTGCCATTTTTTAAGTCCATCTTGCTCCAAAATCCATCAAGATTTGCTAGATTTTCTTGCGCTTTATCTAGCTCTTTTTGCGCTCGCTCTATGTTTAGCTGATTGCCACTTTTTTGTGCAGATTTTAGGTTGGCATCTGCTTTTTTGACTAGTTGCTTTAAGTCAAAGACATCATTTTTGCCACTTGCGACAAAGTCAAATTCTGCAGGAGCGACTTTTGGGTGCATAACGCTATGTGCCAAAGGCTCTACACCCCAATAAATCACACCAATCACAATCACTACAATGACTAAAATCTTTAATTCTCTCATAGCCCACCTCCTTGCGCAGCTTTACGCTCTTTGATAGTGATATAAGGTAATGCGACAAAAATAAGGAACAAAAATCCAATAGAAGCCACACAACCTATGTAGGTGTTTATCCCCTCTGGTGGGAGCTTGCCATAGACTGTTAGCACGATTAAATCTATGATAAGTAGCCAAAACCACACAAAGTAAGCCTTGCGCTTGTGAGCTGGCTTTACCACAGGGCTTCTATCAAGCCAAGGAAGTAGCAAAAATACCACTTGTGCCACACCAAACGCTGCAAGTCCTATGTCGCTAGCTTTTATCGGTCCTACATTAAAGAAAAATCCACGCAACACTTCATAGCTCCACAAGAAATACCACTCAGGATAAATATGTGTAGGAGTTTTTAGAGAATCCGCTGGGTCAAAATTTACAGGGTCCATAGCAAAATCAAAGTGATAGCACACAAGGTAGAAAAATAGCATCATAAACACGCATATCACAAAAATGTCTTTGGACATAAACACAGGCCAAAAAGGAATAACTTTGGATTCTGCTTTTTTGCCCTCTTCGTATTTTTTTGCTTCTTCCTCGAAGTTTATCTCTTCGCCATCTTGGTTATTTACGTGGGGGAATCGTAGCGAATAGAAGTGAAACGCGATAAGTAGCATTATCACCACAGGCAATAGCACTACGTGAAGCATAAAAAACCTTGTCAAAGTCGCATCAGCTACGACATAGTTTCCTCGTATCCACTCGACTAAATCATCGCCAATAAATGGAATCCCACCAAAAAGGTTGGTAATAACAGTAGCAGCCCAATAGCTCATCTGCCCCCAAGGCAACATATACCCACTAAACGCTTCCGCAGAAAATACCACAAACAGCAACATACCGCCTATCCACACCATTTCTCGCCCTTGCTTATACGAGCCATAATAAATCGCTACAAACATATGAATGTAAATAATCACAAACACCATACTTGCAGCTACTGCGTGGATATGTCGCCACAGCCAGCCAAACTCCACTTCTTTCATAATAGTGAAATTCACGCTATTAAACGCATAGTCTGTATCAGGCTTGTAATACATAAGCAAAAACAGTCCGCTTACCACAAGTAGCGTAAATAGTGTCAGCAAAAGCACGCCCATAGCCCAAAGAAAATTGATATTTTTAGGAATCCAATATTCCGTCATCATCACTTTGAGGAATTTATTTACACCAAGCCTTTTATCAAGCCAATCCATAAGTCCTTCTGATTTGTTAAAAGTCGCCATTTTCTCTCCTTTATGCTTTTAGCATAGCTTCATACTCGGGTCCAGAAACACCAAGCGTAAGCACTGTGCCTTCTACTTTAAATGGCGGAACATCAAATGGTCTAGGTGGTGGAGTGCCCTCGACATTTATACCATCTAGGGTGAATCGTCCGCCGTGGCAAGGACAAAGAAAGCTTTTTTCATCGCTTTTGTAGAATGGTATGCAGCCCAAATGAGTGCAAATCTGCAAACCAAGCGTATACACGGCATCGCCTATCTTGAAGTTTCGCTTCGCATCAAAGCCATCTTGAGCGTCTTTTCTAATGATAAACACAGGCTTACCACGCCACTCAACGCGAGAAAAATCCCCCTCTTTTAGTTCTGCCACATCTACGGTGGTTACACCAGCAGAAACAACGCTTGGGAGAGGGTCCCAAGTCTTTTTCACAGCGATTAGTGAAGCCACAGCACCCACAGCGGTAACGCCACCTAGTGCCATACCCAAGAAATCGCGTCTTTTTACTTCAGCCATTGCGTTCTCCTTTTGCAAAATAAAAGGTTGATTGTAACGATAAACATTTAAAAGTCTTATTAAATAACCACAAAATTATAAAAAAACTAATATAAATTCATAATTTTGTCCTTTTTGAGAATAAAAAATAGCCACAAAAAATGCAAAAGTATCAGTAAATAGGCTTTTGTGCGATATTTTAGGGATTGTGCTTCGTTAAGAAACATTTGCCTAGTATCCTTAAATAATATCGGGCTATGTAGTGCTTTGTTTTGTCGCATTTCACGCTACTTATTTTAAGACTTTTCCAAAATCCTATCAATTTTGCTAAAAACTTATCTAAAAAATAAGAGAATGTATCTTTTTAGATATTTTTTTGCGCTACAATAGCGATTTTACCTTAAAAATTTACTATCCAAATAAGGAGAGCAAATGCTATACAAAAATCAAAAACACACAAAACAAGAATACCAACAATATAAGCCAAATAAGCCTGCTTCTTTGGTATTGTCTTTGGAGTTTCTACTAGGAATGCCTGCTACATTGTGCAAAGCTATATTTGTAGGGCTTTTTGGAATGGCTGTGATATTTGGCACGACAGGTTGCGCACTATTCCAAAAAGACAAAGCCATAAGCGAAGACATAGCAGATGATGAAAACCAAAGTGAGTCCACAGAAGAAGATGATACAGAGCTAGATATATCAAAACTTGAGATTAAAAGCTCTGCAATACCACTTCCTAGTGGCAAACGACTAGCAGATTCTCGTCAAATAGCCACGGATGCAAGTGATGATGGGTATGACAACTGCCCCAACCCTAAATACTTCCCCAAAAATCTAATCGCCCTAAAAAAGCTCATAAGAGATGAAAGCATAAATCTAGGCGAGATTGATACGAGTAAAATCACAGATATGAAGCGTTTGTTTTTTGACACAGAAGAAGACGAAAACGACCCAGATACCGAATACCTTATCCCTCTTAGAAGTGAGTTTAAGGGGATTGAGTGCTGGGATGTCAGCAATGTCAAGGATATGAGCCTAATGTTTAAGGGTTTGGAGACTTTTAATGAGCCACTAAATAATTGGGATGTCAGTAGTGTAGAGGTTATGATAGCTATGTTTGCAGGAGCAGAAGCCTTTAACCAACCGCTTGATAAATGGAATGTCAGCAGAGTTCGCTCAATGAAAGGAATGTTTTATGGCACAAAGGCGTTTAATCAGCCACTTGATATGTGGAATATCCGCAATGTCAAAAATATGAATAAAATGTTTGAGAAAACTCCTGCCTATAAACAAAATTTGGACGCTTGGGGGGATAAGCTACGTCCCGATGCGATAATGAAAGATATGTTTAAAGATTCTGCCCTAGAGAAAAATCCACCAAAGTGGCTCAAAAAATAGTGTTTCTTTAATACTTTTTAGCATAGAAATATTTTGACTAGAATGTCTTTTTCTAGTCAAAGCCAAGTGTAGCGATATTTTTTTTGGCTAGATTTTGTGGCATTTTTTAAGTGTTTTTTACAAGTTTTTTGATTGTGTTGCGGAAGTGATTTCACAGATACCACAACTAGCCAAAACAACATTTAGCTAGCTTTATTTGGCAAGTCTAGTATTGCTTTATCAGTTTTTTAGCCTTTTTGCCTTACCCGCGCTAGTTTTTACAAACTTCAAAAACTAAATTCTGCTTTTTATTCTAATTCGTTTTTACTTTATACTAACTTTGTTTGGCTTGCTTAAAAACCTTTCTGTGCAGATTTATCCCACATTCGCTTCACTTGTAGTTTTACTCACTTGCGCTCATCGCCTCACTTTGGGCGTGTGTGATAAGCGGGTCTATTATAGAATCAAGATTGCCTGATAGCATAATCTCCTCTAAACTATACAGCGTGAGATTTATTCTATGGTCGGTTAGGCGATTTTGCGGGTAATTATAAGTGCGGATTCGCTCGCTCCTATCGCCACTACCGACTTGCTCCTTGCGGTTTGCGCCCTCTGCCTTTGCTTTGTTTTCTAGCTCCATTTCATAGATTCGCGCTTTGAGGATTTTTAATGCCTTGTCTTTATTTTTGTGCTGGGATTTTTCATCTTGCATAGAGACTGAAATACCTGTGGGAATGTGCGTGATTCGCACCGCAGAATCGGTAGTATTGACACTTTGTCCGCCGTGTCCGCCACTGCGAAACACATCGATTTTTAAGTCATTTGGGTTGATACTCACTTCCACATCATCGACTTCGGGCATTATGGCGATTGTTACGGCAGAAGTGTGAATGCGCCCTTGTGATTCGGTCTCTGGGACGCGCTGCACGCGGTGTGTGCCACCTTCATACTTTAAGCGAGAATACACGCCCTCACCCTTGATAAGCGCGATGATTTCTTTATATCCTCCCACGCTATTTTCGCTTGAGCTTATGATTTCGACTTTCCATTTACGCAAATCCGCATAGCGACAATACGCCTTGAATAAATCCCCCACGAAGATTCCCGCCTCATCGCCTCCTGTGCCTGCGCGGATTTCTAAAAATACATTTTTATTGCCATTTGGGTCTTTAGGGATTAGTAAAATCTTTATTTCGTCCTCTAACTTAGCTTTTGTCGCTTCTAGGCTTTTTAGCTCCTCTTTTGCAAGTTCGCCCAGCTCTTTGTCATCTAGCAGGGCTTTGCTATGCGTGATAGAATCTAGCGTAGAAATGTATTGTTTGGCTTTTTGAGTGATTTCCTCTATGGAGGATTGCTCTTTGCTAAGTTCGGTTAGTAGTTTGACATCGCTTAGGCTTGCAGAATCAGCTAGTTTTGAGCTTATTTCCTCGTAGCGAGAAATGATTGGCTTTAGCTTATCAAGTAGCATTTCTAAGATTTGCTCTTTTGGATTTTGTGCTAGATTCTGCGTGCTACGGAAGTAGATGAAGTATTACAAGATTTGTGAAGTTACGCACTTAGCTTTTTTAGTGCGCTATTTAGTCTGCTTACCTTTCTAGCGGCAGTATTTTTTTTCAAAATGCCCTTAGAGACAAATTTATGCAACTCTTTGTTTGCGATTTTGAATGCTTCTTGGGCTTTTGTCGCGTCTTTGCTTTCTATGCTTTCTCGCACGGATTTTATGATATTTTTGATTCTAGTGCGATAGTAGCGATTGCGGAGCGTGCGCGTTTGTGTTTGTCTTATTCGTTTTTCTGCGGATTTATGGTTTGCCATAAGATTGTCCTTTTGGGAAAATTTAAACTGCGCATTTTACAGCAGTTTTGATTAAAATGAGTTTAATTGCCCCAAAAACATTACAAAAATAGTTGCAAAAATAGTGTAAGATTCTAGTTTACAAACAAAAAGCAAGCCTAAAAAAGCAAGTGAAAATAGTGAAAATAGGGGAAGCGCAAAATCGCATAAAAAATTCTTTAGGAGTTTTTAGACAAATGACAAAATCCACAAAATCACAAAAACAAGCCCTCAAAAAAGTATTTGGCACAGATGGCGTTCGTGGCGAAGCAGGAGGGGTTATTACGCCTAGTTTATGCTTGCGTCTTGGCATAGCAGCGGGGCTATATTTTCACAACACACAAGACTCCAAAATCCCCTCAACCAATAAAATCTTAGTTGGCAAAGACACGCGGCGAAGCGGATATATGATAGAAAATGCCCTAGTTAGCGCACTTACAAGCGTGGGCTATGATGTCATACAAGTAGGACCTATGCCAACCCCTGCGATTGCGTTTCTCACTGCTGATATGCGCTGTGATGCTGGGATAATGATTTCTGCAAGCCACAATCCCTATGAGGACAATGGCATAAAGTTTTTTGACAGATTTGGGCACAAACTAGATGAGAGGGCAGAATCTCACATTGAGGAGATTTTCCACTCGCCCACACTTTTTGACAATGCCTACAAAAAAGGCAAGTCTATCGGTAGCTCAAAGCGCATAGATGATGTCATCGGGCGATATATCGTGCATATCAAAAATTCTTTCCCAAAAGAGCTTACCCTGCAAGGACTTAGAATCGTGCTAGATTGTGCAAATGGCGCGGCATACAAAGTCGCCCCCACAATCTTTCGCGAACTAGGTGCAGATGTAATCGTTCTAAATAATGAGCCAAATGGGTTCAACATAAACGAGCAGTGCGGGGCTATGCACCCTCAAAACCTCGCAAAAGCGGTGCTAAAATATCGAGGGGATATAGGATTTGGACTTGATGGCGATGCAGATAGGCTTGTAGTCGTAGATGACAAAGGTGGCATAGTCGATGGGGACAACCTCATAGGTGCGCTTGCTGTATATTTGCATTCTATAAATGAGCTAGAGAATTCCATAGTCATAGCCACACAGATGAGCAACCTTGCCTTAGAAGAATACCTACAATCCCAAAATATCTCGCTTAAGCGGTGTGGGGTAGGGGATAAGTATGTGTTTGATGCGATGAAAAAGCATAGCACAAACTTTGGTGGCGAGCAAAGCGGGCATATCATCTTTAGTGATTATTCCACCACAGGAGATGGCGTCCTAAGCGCGATACAGGTAATGGCACTTATCTTGCGCAAAAAGGCAAAATCCCACAAAGCCCTGCGTCCATTTGAGCTATACCCACAAAAACTGCTAAATATCAAAGTAACTTCAAAGCCACCACTAGAATCATTAAACGGCTATAAACAATTATGTGAGAAAATCACAAAAGCACATTTGCGCCCGCTTATCCGCTACTCTGGCACAGAAAACAAGCTAAGGATTCTCTTGGAGGGCAAGCAAATGAGTGTGATTGAAGAGATGAGCGCAGAGATAGAGACATTTTTCAAAGGAGCGTTAGGGTGAAAATCTCACAAAATACGACATTTTTTTCATATCTCCCACCCAAATCACCCAAAAAAGCTCCCCATTCCACTGCAAAAAGCAAAATCTATGGCTTCATAAAACTTACCCTTGTCATCATAGCTGTGATTGCTTGCGACCAATATGTAAAAAGCATTATTTTAGATGGATTTCGCTGGAGTAGCGAGATGATTTCTATCGTGCTTGTGTATAATGACGGCGTAGCTTTCTCTATGCTAGCAAGTCTAGGCGAATATCTCAAATGGCTTCAAATGGGATTTTTGCTAGCGATTTTTGCATACTTGCTTTTCAACAATGACGCGATGAAGCGGTATTTTTTGGGTATAGGGCTTATACTAGGAGGTGGGGTTTCTAATGTCATTGATAGATTTATACACGGCGCGGTAGTGGATTTTGTGCATTGGCATTATTGGTTTGAGTTTGCGATATTTAATGTCGCTGATGTGTGTATCGACATAGGCGTGGCTATACTTATGATTCAATGGCTATGGCTAGATAAAAAACACGCTAGCAAAAGCCAAGAAGTCCTAAAATAAATTTTTTGATTACTTTGTAACCCAAAATTAAGCCAAACAACCTTATAATAATGCCTTGAAAATGTGTCAATCACAAGTATTGCGCCTGAATAACTCGTGTTTCTTTTTTGGTGAGTCCGTTAATCGAAGTATTTTAGGCTTTGGTAGCGGTTTTTGTGTGTCGGTATTCGCGTTTGAAGCCTTTAAGTAGGCGAGTGTCTGCCGCCTAAGAGAATCCTCCAGCCTTATTTGTAGCTTGTAAGAGTGGGCTGCGCAAAGTTTAAGTAGCGGTTATTTGGGTGCTTCATCATACAAAATCTTAAAAAGGCTAATAATGTCAAGCAACCCCCCTAGCACTTCGCAATCCTATTCCACGCAATCCTATTCCACTTCCCAAAACATCACAAACAAAAAATCCATACTCATAGTCGGCAATGGTGGCAGAGAATACGCTCTAGGCGAGCATTTGCGAAGTGATAAGCGGGTAGGAGAAATCTACTTTGCCACAGGCAATGCAGGCACAAAAACGCTAGGGCAAAATGTAGAGCTAAAAAGCAATGAGGAAATCACTACCTTTTGCAAAGAGAAGCAAATCGATTGGGTGATTATCGGTGGGGAGAGCGCACTAGTGGCAGGGCTAAGCGATGAGCTAGCAAAAGAGGGCATAAAGGCTTTTGGACCTAGCAAAGATGCCGCAAAGCTAGAGGGTTCAAAAGCGTTTATGAAAGATTTTTTATGTGAGTTTAAAATCCCAACTGCGAAATATATCCAAACAGACAATCCACAAAAAGCCCTAGATTTTGCACGCACGCTTACCCCACCTATCGTAGTCAAAGCTAGCGGACTATGCGCGGGCAAAGGCGTAATCATCACCCAAACTTATGATGAAGCCAAGCAAAGTATAGAGTCAATGCTAAGTGGGAAAAGCTTTGGGGAAGCGGGCTTGCGTATCGTGGTGGAGGAGTATCTAGCAGGCTATGAGCTATCCGTCTTTGCAATCTGTGATGGAGAGGACTTCATCACTTTGCCTGCTTGCCAAGACCACAAGCAGCTTTATGACGGAGATAAAGGACCAAATACAGGTGGTATGGGTGCATACACACCAACACCACTTTGTGATAAAGCCCTAATGCAAAAAATAGAATCTAGGATTTTTGCACCTACGCTAGAGGGAATGAAAAAAAGAGGCACGCCTTTTTGTGGGGTGCTTTTCGCAGGAATAATGGTGGTAGAAAAAGAGGGCGAGTTAGAGCCATATCTACTAGAATTTAATGTCCGCTTTGGCGACCCAGAATGCGAAGTGCTTATGCCACTTTTGCAAACGCCTTTGCTTGATATTTGCGAAGCTGTGAAAAACAAAAGCCTAAAAAACCTTCAAGTAGCATTTAGTGATAAGCACTGCGTAGCAGTAGTGCTTGCAAGTCATAACTATCCCTTTGGTAGTAGCACTCCTCATACTATCAAAATCACTCCTTATGATAAAAATCTAGGGCGAGTGCATTATGCAGGAGTGAGTGAGAGTAGCGAGGATAGGGAGCATTCTATGCTAGCAAGTGGTGGGAGAGTAGCCCTAGCAGTTGGCATAGCAGATAGTTTGCCAAAAGCCAAAGCAAACGCCTACACAATCGCAAAGTCCATACAATTTGAGGGCGCAATATATCGCAAAGACATCGCAGATAAAGCAATCAAGCCTTAGGCAACAAACTTCGCCCAAAAATGCCAAAAAAATGCAAAAACCCTAAAATCTAGCAAAATCTAACCACAAAATCCAAACCATAGCCAAAACAAAAGGAAGCCAAAAATGAGCGATGAGCAAATCCAAGAAATCCTTGATAGAGAGGACATACAGCTAGCAGACATTGATAAGCGATTCATTGCTTTTGTGCTAGATAGCTTGATAGTAAGTGTGGTGGTTTGCTTGCTAAATTTTGGTGCGCTAGAGAGTATCAACAAAAGCCTCCAAGAGAGCAACGCAGAGCAAATCATAAACACTATGAGACCAATGCTATTACAACTGTTTGTGATAGATATGATTTATCAGTGGATTTTCGTGGCGTGGTATGGCGCAAGTGTAGGCAAGATAGTCTGCAAAATCGAAGTGGTAAGTATAGATTTGCTTGATTCACCCTCTGTGCTAAAGTCGCTACTTCGTGCGTTTTTGCGTGAGATTTCACAGCTTGTGTATTATATCCCTTTTATATTTGCGCTAAGCGATAGCTTCAAGCGCACGCTATATGATAGACTTTGCCAAAGTATCGTTATCCAAAAAAAGCAATAGGGATTTTGCGTGGCTAGATTTTGGTGCGGACTTTGGGGGGGATTTTATCACGGATTTTTAAGCCTAATTTGCGCTAGATTTTTCAAAGCCTTTCGCGCTAGATTTTGGATTTTGTTTGTTTGTGTGCTGCTTGCTGGAGTTTGCTTTTCAAATGAGTTTGGCACAAATATGAGAGATTTTAATCTCGATGATGATAGCCTAGCACAAACTTTCAAATCCCAAAGAAAAGCACAAGGCAAAATAAAAGATAGCAAAACTCTCGCCCAAGATTTTGCCCAAACCCCGCAAGAAGCGCAGCCTACCCAAGCCGCACAATCCCAAAATCCACAAGCCGCCCCCCAAGCCACCAAAAATATCCCACCAAATCTCCCTCTATCCTCTGCCTCTAAAACCGCAGCCGCAGAGTATGACAAAGACAATCAGCGGATTTTTGAGCTACTAGCCGATGAGGTAAAAAGCGAAAATAATGTCATACACGCTATCCACAATGCCATAATGATAAATCCTGAATTATACACCATAGCCGATGTCATCAAATACGACATAGAAAACAAAAAAGTCTATGCAGAGGGGGAAGTGAGAATCTATCGGGGTGGCACTTTGCTTGTGCGCACTCATTCTGCTAGCTTTGAGCTAGATGAGCACTATGGGATTTTAGAGCCACTATATTTGCAAGACACCACTAGCGGAATGTGGGTAAACGCCATATCTGGTAGTTCCAAAAAAGGCGTATATGGCTTCAAAAAAGCCATAATCTCGGGCTGTCAAGTCCAAAGCCCGATATGGCGAATGGAAGCTAGCTCTGGCTCATATAATGCCGAAAAACAGCGCGTATCTTTGTGGAATCCTCGCGTTTATATTGGCGATGTGCCGATTTTTTATTTCCCCTACTTTACCATAGATACAAACCTAAACCGCAAAAGCGGATTTTTGTTTCCATACTTTTTGTCATCAAATACAGAGGGGTTTATCTACGCACAGCCCTACTTCGTGCCTATAAAGTCGTGGTTTGATATGACTTTCACGCCACAAGTGCGCACTTCTCGCGGCGCGGGCGGACACTTTGAGATGAGGCTAGTAGATAGTGCAAATGATAGGACTATGGCAGAAGTGGGCTATCTTTATAATTTCGATTCTTACAAAGAAAGATACAACATAAAAAACAGAGAAGTTTATGGCTTTAGATTTTATCATCTAGGCAAGCAGCCACTCCAAAAATATTTTCGCCTAAAAAACGAGCTAGATAATGGAATCTATGTCAATATGGTGCATATGAATGATTTGGACTACTACCGTCTAGATAAGGCAAATAAGCGAATCTATGACGCCACTTACGCTTCTAAGGCAAATTTCTACCTCCAAACAGATAATCACTACTTTGGGCTAAATATCAAATATTTCCTAAACCTAGCCAAGCTAAGCAACTCCACCACCTTACAATCCGTGCCAAACCTCCAATACCACAAATACACAAACTCTCTTTTTTGGAAGTCTTTGCTCTACTCCATAGACTATCAGATGAAAAACACTATCCGCACGCGTGGCTATGGCTATATTGAAAATGCCGTGAAAATCCCTGTGGGCTTGCAGTTTTCACTTTTCAAAAAATACCTCTCTATTGGACTTTGGAATGAATTTTATGCAGAAAATCTAAATATCCACTCCGCTCAAAATAGCTATGTAGGAGGTGTCATCACAAGCGAGGCTCAAAGCCAAAATCTCCCAAATCAACTAAAATACGGCAATATCTTTTCGGCTAATTATTCCCTGTCGCTAAACACGGATTTATCACGCAGTTTTGACAAAATATTTCACTCTATCCAATTTGAAGCCCTATTTAGCGGACCATATCCTTATGTTTCTTATACAGATGGGCTTTTTGATAGGCAAGCAGGACCATACTTTGCCTCCTTGCGTGCGCGTGGGTTAAGCAATCGCAACAGCGCAACACTATCAAGCAATGCAGAATTTGCCAATACTTATCCATTTATGGTAAATGGCGAGTGGAAATACTATGATGACATTTGGGACCCAAGCGGTATAAGTGCGTATTCTATCCTAGCAAACACGCTAGATTTGAAGCTAAGCCAATACTTCATAACCAATAATGGCAATCTTATTTTTGATTGGAAAATCTTTCAGAGGCTAAATTTTGACGCTGATAGCAATGGCATAATAAAAGACATAAACGACCCAAGACAAATCGCTAGACGCCCGCTAGAAAATCGCTTCACCTACTCGCCACTAGATGGGCTAAATCTCTCCACAAGCTTTTTTTACTCTTTTTATTATGGCTCGCTAAATGAAATCTCTGCTAGCATTAGCTACAATGTCGGCACATTTAGTTCGCTACTTTCTTACTACTACAAAGACGGCGGGGCAAATCGTGGGTTTGATTTGACTTCAAATACATTCACTACCAATACCCACGCTCACTATATGCGCGGAGTTTTATCAAAAGATTTTGGGGTTTTTGCGCTATCTATGCAGGCAGGATATGACATTAGCAGAGATGCTTTTCTTGATTGGGATATAGGGATTTATAAAAATGTGCGTTGTTTTGGGATTGGGCTAAAGTTTATAAACCGCAGGCGTCCTATCCTCACAAACAACGATGATAATCCGTTTTTTATACAAAGTGATTATTTCGTGCGCGTAGTGTTTAATTTCGTCCCCTTAGGTGGCACGGGACTTTCTATGAGATTTTGATAGATTTTGATATGGGGAGTTGATAGAGGTTTTGGGCATAGATTTGGCAAGTTTGCTTTTTATGAGATATACTTGCTTATAAGATTTAGCCCCCTTTTTGCTCAAAATTTATTTAGAGATTTTTAAGATTTAAGGAGAGAGTATGCCAAGCAAAATCGCTCAAAAGCACGCCAAATCAAGCATAAAATCCGCACCAAAGCCCACACCGAAAGATATAAACTCTAGCGATTTAGACAAAGACTTTGCTAGCACGCAATCTAGCCTAGAATCAAAAAATCCCACAAGCACCCAAAGTCTTTCAAGTGCCCAAAAGCCCTCCCCTGCCAAAACCACAAAACCACCCAAACCCCAAGATACCCCACGAAGCACAAAATCCACCATACAAACCCTAAACCAAATGAGTGCAAAATCATTTGCCCAAAACTTACCACAAAATCTATCCCAAAATCTATCTAATGAGACGCGCGATACAAGCCCACACGGACTAACAAATCTAGCAGCCAAACTTTTTGCAAACAGAGAAGACGCATTTGACAAACTCTATGATATGTTTGTCAATCAGCATATTGACTCTAGCCAAAATATTATTCTATCTACGAGCTTTGATGGGCTATTTTTCGCGCACAATCTTGCACATAAGCTAAACTCCAAGCTAGATTTGCTTTTTAGCGCGCCTATATTTGCGCCGATGAATGATGAGTGCGAGATAGCAAGTGTGAGTGAAAATATGGATATTGTGCTAAATGAAGAGCTTATTGATAGCTTTGATATTACGCTTGATTATGTCTATGGAGAGGCTAGACGCACCTATGATGAAGTATTGCTTCCTAGAATCTATAAATTCCGCAAAGGCGCGACACTAAGCGATTTGTCCCAAAAAGATGTATTTCTCATCGACCAAGGAGTAGAGAGTGGAATCACAATGAGCCTAGCGATAAAAACTTGTATCCAAAAAAAAGCAAAAAGCATATTCGTCCTAGCCCCTGTAATCGCACGCGATGTCGCCGAGCTACTAAAATCCCAAAGTGATATGCTTATCTGCGTGGCAAGCATAGATTATTTTGTCAGCACCGAGCATTATTACAAAGAGCTAAAAAGCCTAAGCGAAGAAGAAGTGCTAAAAATAATGAGCGCACATACAAAAGCAGACAAAGCAGAAAAAAGCAAAGAATCTATTTAGATTTTTTCTTAGATTCTCTTGCGCAAGTGGGCTTGGTGCTAAGATTTTTTGGCTACTTAGATTCCCTACTACAAAATTCCTTTCATCACTACTACCACTACAAATGCTAGCACAAAAAGCGAGAGATAATACAGCATTTCAAACGCGGTGTTTTCAAACACGATGAAATCTCTTTGCTCCTCTTTTGGGCGTTGAAATTTTTGATAGATTCTGCTTGGTAGATACACAAAAGTGCCATACACAAAAAGAGGTAGCCACAGCAGCAGTCCAAACAACGCTACCATTCCGCCAAAGCCCACTTCATCAGCTCCATTTATCACGCGAAACACAACACTAGCGATAGTTATCACCGCTACCAAAGCGATTGCATAGATTTTGTAAAACTTGACTAATTTTTCCATTTTTACTCCTTGTCTTACTTCTTACACACGCATAGGGCTTTTAAGCTCTTGTATGAGTTAGAAGCTATACTCCACATACCCGCGAAATATCGTATAGCTACCACTTGGACCAAATCTCGTTGGCATCACACGATTATTTCTAACATTTACCGAGCTATTTACCCCCACCGCGCTCGCTCCTAGCAATACACTTTTGATAGGACGAAAATCCACTCTCGCTTCCCAATTTAACACCGTTTCACTACTAGATATGATACTTGTGCGAAACGCTCCATACAAGCTCACATATCGCCATAGATTTACCGAAGCAAAGGCATAAGGCGTGGTGGAGTTATAATAAAAAATCCCATCCGCCCTCTCAAAAGGCGTATTTTGCCCAAAGCTATCAATATATATCGCCCCACGATTTGGTGTGTTTATGATTCCCACGCCTGCAGTCAAAAAGCTCTGCCAATCCTGTCCAGCTGCTACAAATCTCCCCCAATCAATCTGTGCTTCTCCCCAAATAACTCCCCCGCCACCTCCGCTTGTAGAGCTTGCTTGCTTACCTACACCCACATAGGAAGCGAGGTGGATAAGTGCGCGGAAAAATAGCTTTTGGTTGATAGGCAAGTCTAGCTTCGTCTTTAGCCCCGGTGCGACAAAAAAATCTGGCACCATATACAGATATGGACTAAGCACAAGTGCAGCTTGGGGGATAGCAAAATCTGCACGCAGATTAAATGCACCACCGCTAAAGCTACCTACTTTTCCACTTTGATAATCGCCAAAGACTTGATAATTTTGCGCGAAATAATTAGTAAAAAACGCATTTCTCAAAGCCCAAGTAAAATTTAGTGATAGATTTCGCACCCTATCATAGCTAGCACTTAAGCCCTCTGTGTAGTTGGTTATCCACTCCTCATCGGTTTTAAACCGCCCGATGATTCCACCAAATCTCTCATACTCATTATAAAAATCCGCATAGATTTGAGGCACTTCAAAGTAAGTCTGTGAGCGCGTGAAATCCCCCCCATTTGCCTCATATAGCTTAGGCACTATCCACATTTCCGCGCCAAACTTATAGCCCATAAATCGCCTTGTCTCATATCCTAGACTTAGGTTTATGTCGCCATAAGTGGAGTAGGGATTAGCACCGATAGACTGCTGAAAAAGCAATCCTGCGTGCCCATAGATAAGCCCACGCTTAAACCCATCTGCAAACGAACTCGCAGGGGCATTATCAATACGCACCTCACCCGCTCCAAACAGCACAGCTAGCGCACCTGCCCATATCGCTAAAAGTCTCTTTAGCCTCATTTGGTATGATTCCTTTGAAAGTGTCTTTATGCACTTTTGCTAGCAAAAACAATACCACAATTTGCTTATATGATTTTATGCCTTACTTAAAAATCAAAATCCCCACGCACCACACTATGACTAGCTATCGCACTAAGTATTCACACTAAATGCTTATGATACTAAAAGCCTACACTTCCTAGCTCCCAAATCGGCAGGAAAATTCCAAATGCTAGCCACGCAACAAGAAGTGCTATGATGATAGTAGAAAATGGCTCAATATAGGCTAAAATCTTTGCACTTAGCTGCTCATATCTGTTTTTATAGTATTTTGTGCATAGATTTAGCATTTTTGCTAGCTCGCCACTTTGCTGGGCTATACTCAAAAAATGCTTGATATTTGATTCTATATGCGGGCAGGGGCTAAATGCTTCATAGATATTTTTGCCATTTTTTACGCGAGTGAGTGCTAGGCTTAGCTCGTGTTTTAGGTGTGGATTTTGGATAGCATTTGGTGCGACTTTTAGCGTGGTATCAAAATCCACCCCCGCTTCATACAAATGCAAAAAACTCAAAAAATATACCCACAAATCCCTATATAGCACGATTTTACCTATAAGCGGTGCATCTAATATGTAGCGATGAAGGGCAAAATAAATATGATTTTTTGCCCTCATTCCTTGCGCCACAAACGCCGTAGCCAAGCACACAAAAAGTAGCATATACACACCAAAATCCTGCAAAATCTGCGAAGCAAAAATAAGGCTTTTGGAGCTAAAAGGTAGCTCCACACCAAAAGACAAAAACAGCTCGCTAAATTCTGGGATAACAAAATACGCGATAAAAACAAATGCCAAAATCGTGCTTAAAAGAACAAACGCGGGGTAAAAAAGAGCTTTTGTAAGATTTTGCCTTGTGGTTGCTATATGGTGGAAATACTCACTCAAAATCTGCAAAATAGATGGAAGTTTGCCACCTTTTATCCCTGCTTGCAGAAGTGCCACTCCCATAGGCGTAAAGATTTTTTCAAACGGAGAAATCGCCTCACTCAAAGATTCTCCATTTTGCAAAGAAAGCAAAATCTTTCTATACATTTGTGCTAGAGTAGGACTAGGTGTAGTAGCACTTAGGCTCAAAAACGCATCTTGCAAAGGCAGGGCAGACTCTAGCATAATACTTAGTAATGCCAAGTCTTGCGATATGCTAAGCGGGCTTATAGGGCGAGTAAAAAGATTTGCAAAACTTTGATTGCTTATACCATTTGCACCCTTTGCACCACTTGACGCAAATGGGCGAAACACCAACAAAACCTCTGCAAAAACATTCCTCCAAAAATCCACACCAAAGCCCACAATCCTCCCCACAAATGAGCTAGCAAAAAATCCACTATAAGGACACTCTACTATGCTTAGTGGATATATGCCTTTATTTACGGCTTTTTGCATAGCTATATCGCTAGATGAGCCACGCAAAAATATAGTGATTTTTTGGCTTCCTTTTAGTCCCTCTACCCTAAATCGCACAGCCAATCCAAAATCCAAATAATCAAAGCAAAATCTACCTAAAAAGTTTTTTAAGCGTGTTGCCGATTTCTTTTTTTGTCCCCTCATCTATGTGCTTATCAAGCGTTTTTTCTAGCTCTTTGCCCACGCTTTTTTGCACTTCATTGCCAAGTCTAGATTTTAGCAGTTCACCCAAGTCTAGCTCGACTTTGGGGGAAGTGAGATTCCCACTTAGCTTTATGCCTAGCGTGTCTTTTTTTAGCGTGGTTTTTAGCTTGGCATTTATCGTGCTTTTTTCCAAATCCGTTATGATATTTTGACCACTTAGGCTAAAATCGCCGCTTTGCATATTTAGCGCGGAGTTTAGCACCATTTTGTTTATATCACTATTTAGACTTATGTTGTTAAACACTAGTCCTGTGGCGTCAAATTTGGCATATTGCTTGAGTGCGTCTGTTAGTTGATTTTTCAAAAATCTACCATTATCAAGCCTAGCTTTTAGCGTGCCTTTTTCACTCGCAGTGTTATACACCAAGTCGCCATTTACCTTAGAGCTAAACACCTTTTGGATTTGAGCCATACTTAGCACAGAGTCCAAATCCACCTCTTTTATCTTTGCATTGAAATTATCGCCATTTAGCTCCGCATCGACATTTCCGCCAAGACTTTTGGTATGAAAAGTCGCTTTTAGATTTTCACTTAGAGCAAAATCCCCATTCGCTTCAAATTTCCCCACAAGCTCGATTTTGGTCGCAAATTTTAGCTTTTTTAAATCTGGCAAAATCGCGTTATATGGCGAGGAATAAATTCCTTTATGCAAGTCAATAGCGATATTTGGCACATTTAGCCTTGCTAGATTTGAGTCAAAGATAAGATTTGCATTGCCCACACCTTTGTCTAGTTTGGCATTTAGATTCGCACTAAAAGGTGTATTTGGCATATCTAAGTCAAATTCTTTTTTGATTACAGGATTTGAGGTTACGCCCTTTAGGGAGAAGTTTGCTTGCGTGCTTATGCCTTTGTCAAAATCCCACGCTTCAGCCTTGCCACCCACGCTAGCAGAAATGTATTGGGGTTGATATATCATATAAAGTAGTTTTTCTATGCGCAAATTTTGTGTATCAAACTTTACTTTTGCAAGCGCAGATTTGACAATGCTTGCGCTATAAGTGCTAGCAGAATCAGCTATATCAGTTTTGCCTGCAATAAGTATGTTTTCTAGCCCTCCCTCTATGCTTCCCTCTGTGCGAAGTGCACCACGCACTTTCATTCCTAGCAATGGCGTAAACGCGCTAATATCGCTTAAAACTATGCTATACACGCCCTTTGTGTCAAATGATTCTATGTTTGAAGTCGAGCTAAGCTTGATTTTGCCCACATTTGAGTCAAATACAAAATCTTGCTTAATGTCTTTTTTGTCAAATATGCTTTCTTGGTGTATGGTAAATGTGGTTTTTGGGACTTGGATACCAAAATCTTTAGCGATAAGTCGTTGGCTAAAATCCCCCTGCTTTATCTCTAAGATATTTTTCCCGCTAAATTCCATATTTTCGTTGCCTACTATGTCCGCATCAAGGCTTAGCACACCCTCAACATAAGGCTTTTGCCCTATCATTGCTAGCACTTCTGCTAGCTCTAGGTGGGCTATGTCAGCATAGATTTTTAGTGGATTTAGATTTTGGAGCTCTACTTTTATGTCGGTTTTGGATTTGGCGATATTGCTATGCGCTTGCGCACTTAGCGCACCAAATACCTTGCCTTTTGCACTTGCTTCAAGCACAAAAGCACCACTTAGAGGCATTCCAGCCACTTCATCAAATAGCGAAATATCACTAGCATTCACATTTAGCGTAGTGTCAATATTTAGCGTGAAAAGATTATAATCCCCCTTTAGCGCAATCTCTAGCTTTGGCTCATTTTTGATTACAATCTCTAGCCCTGTAAGCCCCACGCTAAAGGTGCTAAGTGTGAGTGGCACGGGCGAGTATTTGTCTATTTGGGATTGCACCACAGGCTTAAAGATAAAATTGCCAATAGGGCTAAACACTAGCACATACACAAGTAGCAATAGCCCCACTATGATACCTGCAGACCATTTCAAAATACGCAACGCCATTTTGTTCTCCTTACAAACTTTGGATTACTTGGATTTAGGGAAGTTTTTGCAAGATGATTTTGCAAAAATTAGCCCTAATTATAATTTGTCTAAGGTTACAAAATGCTTATAAACAATGCTTTAGATGATAAAACACCTTGATTAGCAATTCCTAGCTAGAAAAACCAAAATTCACACACAACAATAAAAACGCTAGAATTTATACCCCACTTGTAGCCAAAACTGCCTCCCCACCTCATAGACTGCCACAGCATTTGAGGAAGCAAAAGCCCCACTTGAAGTGCTACCATTATAAGCAGTATTTGCAATGGTTGATTTGATTTTGCTATTTAGGACATTATAAATATCTACATTCATATACAGTGTTTGTCCCTTATACATATCTAGCTCAAACCCCAATCTCATATCCCAGCTAAAAGCATTTGGAAAGCGCATTTTTCCATATTGAGAGCCAGAAAAGCTAGAATCATAGCGTGGGTCAGTCCTTGTGAGTATCACCATTCTGTCATAGCCCGCACGAAATCTAAAAAAGTTATTCCACACCCACTTTGTTTTGGCGATTTTAAAAGCGTGTGTGGTATCAAGTCGCAGGGTAAAAGGACGCGCCCAATTTTCCACAGGTCTATTGCGATAGTTGATAATCTCTCCATTGTATTTGATAAGTGTGTCATTGTAGTAGGCTTCATCTGCGCTTAGCAGGTTGTAAGTGCGACTTGTGCGAGTGTAGTCAAAGGCAAAAAGATAGTTATGTGCCACACCATAAGTCAATATAGGTTTTATGTTTTTTATGATTAGGCTAAAGATATGGCTTTGGCTACTGCCATCATTTGTCCAAATCGTGTAATTATTTGAGTAGCCCTCTAAGCTTGGCAAACCATTGCTATTTGTCCTAGAGCGGCGCATTATCTCATCTCTACCTTGCCTATAAATGTATTTAAACGCGATTTGAGCGTAGCTTAGATTTTGGCTTATTGCGCCCATTAGCTCATCATCATAAGGGACTTTTAGTTTGTTAAATTTGTAGGTAGAATTATTTGTTGTGCTAGATTCTACAAATGCCTGATTTGAGGAAGTCCTTGTGTAGTTTTTTCGCAAGTTTTGTTCATTGTCATAAAGCCTATATGAAAAAAGATTGCGCCCATAGTAGCGATTTGCCCCAAAAGTGAGAGTGGTTTGGTAGGCTTTTGCAATTGGCGTTATATATCCTAGTGAAAATCTAGGAGCAATCGTATGCTTACTCATATAGTCATCGCCATCAAGCCTCACACCGATTCTAGCATTTAGCTCGCCTATTTTCACCCGCTCAAAGTTCAAATCTAGCTTCATATCATCTTCTGCAAAAACCCCATAAGACACGGAATCTAGGCTTGTTTTGCCTGCTTGATATACTTGCAGGGCATTGAAGTATTGCCCACTCCATTTTGCATTTGCTTGTGTCGTCCCTGTGGTAAATGTATCGCCAACCGAGCAAAAATCCTGTCCTATTCCAAATTGGTCTTTATAGCAGGTGCTTCCATTTGTATTTCGTGGTAGCCCAGAAGTGAAATACACATCTTCTAGCCGATTTCTTTGCACCTTTTGGTAATTGATTTCTGTGCCTATGCGAAATACATTATCAAAGATTCCCCACGACAAAGGATTGAAAGTGAAATCACTCTTTAGCGTAAGTGTATCTTGCAGTGTATCCAAATCGCCATATCCCCCCTCAATAGCCCTACCTGAATTGCCTGTGGTGGCATTTGTATAAGCCCAATTATGAATACTTGAGCCATACCAGCTTATATAGTAGTTTTTATCACTTCGGCGAGAGTTTTCTATGCGTGTGTAGCCTAGCGAGTTTAGCCAAAATCCAATAGGAGTTTGCAGACTTGCCTTTAGCCCGCTTTGGATTCCGCCAGAATCCATTTGGTAGAAGCTGTCTTTGGCGTTATTTGTGAAGTAGGTGTTTGTTTGAGGCATATAGCCTAGATATGCTTCAAGGGTTAGATTCTCTGTAATATCATAGTTCATCTTAGTATAGAAATTATAGCTTTGACGCTTCTGCTGCCTTGTGCCTCCCACTTCTGTGCCTATGTATGCCGTATTTGCCGCAGTTGTTTGCGGATAGGATTTGAGCGGGATAAAGCTCTGTGTGGTATTGAAGCTAGCCACTAGCCCGACTTTGTCCGTGATATAGCCCTCTGTGCTAGCGCGGATAATATGCTTGTGAAAGTTTGGCTGATAGGCTTCACTTGCACTAGCATAGAAATACTCCTCACTTGATTTATCTAGATGATACTCTGTCAAATCACTTGAGGTAAATTGATAGCTTATATTTGCCCTCCAGCCATTTATTCCGCCCGCATTTCTGCGTGGTTTGCGCACGGTGGCTTCTATCACACCACCGCTAAATCTCCCATAAGCCGCACTGATATTGCTATCTTGCACGACAATGCCCTCTAGCAGGCTTGTATCTATGGCAAAGCCTTGATTTTGCCCACCTCGCAAGGTGTTTATGTTGTTATTTACTTCGCCGTGCGGGTCTAAGTCGTTGTTGATATTTAGTCCATCGATTTGGAAATTGTTTTGATAATAAAGCCCACCTGAAATGCTGATATTTGCAGGGTCGATTTCGCCCTGCGCGGTAGAGCGATTTTGGGCATTGTCAAATTGCACATTTGGTAGTAAGCGCAAAATCGAGCCTATATCGCCATTGCCACTTGGGTGGGTTTGTATCATTGATTTTGAGATTACCCCAGCATTGCTTTGGTATTTTGCAGTTGAGCTAGACTTCACATCGGGCGAGCCATAAGCGACTATGCGCCCCAAATCTCTCTCGGTGATAGTTTGTGAAGTGTCTTTTTGGGGTTTTTCATATTGTTTTGTAGTCTGTGTAGCTTGCGTAGTGGGGCTATCAAAATCTTGGGTAGATTCTACTAAAGCTAGCTTAGCAATATTTTTGTTTTGTTGCTTAGATTTTGTGGCATTAGAATCAATATTTTTAGATTCGCTAGAATCGCTAGAATCCACTTGCCCAGATTGTGCGTGAGCTACTCTCTCTCTCTCTCTCTCTCTCGTTATCAGCAAGCGCAATCCCATTAGCGATTTGACTAGCAAATATCCCTTGCGTAGTAAGCGCACTCATCGCACTTGCAAGCAAAAACGCTTTTTGAATACTTTTTGGCATATTTTTCATAAAAACTCCTTAAAATATTTTCGCGCCATATTTTGCACTACAAAAGATATTTTCTCATTATTCATAGCTTTTTAAGAAAATAAGATTCAAATGCAAAATAAAAATATGAAATGATAAAACAAATAAACTTAATCAAACTTTAATAAGAGAAAATATCATAACCGAAAACAAAAAATCGCCAAAAACTACCAAGCATTTTTAGACAACGATTTTTGTAAGCGCGTAAAATTTTGCCTAAAATAACTTGCCTTTTAGTTTTGCTAGTAATTTATGATTATCTAAGCATAATAATAATATAATGCCCTCCCTAAAATTCACAGCACGCCCAAAGCTATACACAAGCTACGCGCTTCTAGCAAAATAGGGCAAATCTAGGACAAAAGGCAACTTAAAGGCAAAATCTTTACAAACTATCTTGCAAAATCTAAAACTGCAAATTCCACAACCAAAATCCACAATTTAAGGAGAGAAAATGAGCAAACAAGCGCATTTGCAAATCCCCAAGCAAATTCCAAAAATCCCCCCAAAGCCTTTAGACAAAATCTCGCACACTTCAAATTCACTCCAAACCCCCTCACAGCATACTACAAGCGACACAAGCAATACCACAAATCACATTTGCCAAAATCCACTAGATTCTAACCATATCGGGCTATATGAGCCACGATTTGAGCACGATGCGTGCGGAATCGGTGCGGTGGCAAATATCCGTGGTATCCGCTCACACAAAGTCATCACAAACGCTCTCCAAATCCTGCTTCAGCTTGAGCACAGAGGTGGAACAAGCGCAGATGATACTTCAGGCGATGGTGCGGGGATTTTGCTTCAGCTTCCACACGAGTTTTTTACCTCTCAAAATCTAAGTTTCGCCCTCCCAGATGAGGGGGACTATGCCGTAGCTCAAGTCTTTCTCTCTCCAAATGTCGAGGCAAAAGAGGAGGGCAAAGCCCTCATAGCCCAAACATTGCAAGAAAAGGGCTTAGAAGTGCTAGGATTTCGCTTTGTCCCTGTAAATCCAAGCGCAATAGGGCAGGTAGCAAGAGATGCGATGCCCTACTTCCTCCAAGTCTTTGTCGCTCGTCCAAAAGACATTGCTCAAGGGATAGATTTTGAGCGCAAACTCTATATAGCAAGGCGAGCGATTGAGAAAAAGGCTTATGCCCAAAATCTAGCTAGGTTTTATATCTGCTCTTTTTCATCACGGACTATCGTGTATAAAGGAATGCTTATCTCCACACAGCTAAGTGATTTCTACCTAGACCTAAAAGATGTCAATATGAAGTCCGCTATCGCCCTAGTGCATTCGCGCTTTAGCACCAATACCTTTCCTAGCTGGGAGCGTGCCCACCCCAATCGCTATATGGTGCATAATGGCGAGATAAACACCATAAAGGGCAATGTAGATTCTATGCGGGCGCGTGAGGGGCTGTGCAAAAGTGATTATTTTGATGATTTAAGCGAGGTGTTCCCTATCATTGCTAAGCCCTCAAGCGATTCTGCAATGTTTGATAATACCCTAGAGTTTTTAAGTCTAAATGGACGAAGCCTAGAAGAAGCATTTATGATGATGATACCCGAGCCGTGGAGCAAAAATCACAATATGGACCCGCGCAAAAGGGCGTTTTATGAGTATCACTCCACACTTATGGAGCCGTGGGATGGACCTGCTTCTATCATATTTACCGATGGGATTATTATGGGGGCGAGCTTGGATAGAAATGGATTTCGCCCATCGCGCTACTACCTTACAAAAGATGATTTTTTGATTTTGGCTAGCGAAACAGGCACGCTAAATATTGATGAAGCAAACATAAAAGCAAAAAAGCGACTAGAGCCGGGCAAGCTACTTCTAGTGGATACTGCACGTGGTAGGCTAGTCTCTGACTCCGAGCTAAAAGACCAATACGCCAATGCAAAGCCATACACAAAATGGCTAGAAAACCTTATCAAAATCGAAAAACTAGAATCTAGCAAGCACAAGCACGAGTTTATGCCAAAAGAGAAAGTCTTGCTACTACAAAGTGCGTTTGGCTGGAGCTATGAGGAGGTAAAAACTAGCATCTTACCTATGGCACAGCAAGGCAAAGAAAGCCTCGCTGCTATGGGGATTGACACGCCTTTGGCAGTGCTAGATTCTACCCCGCAAAATCTATTTAAATACTTTAAGCAGCTTTTTGCTCAAGTAACAAACCCGCCACTAGATGCCATAAGAGAAGAAATCGTAACTTCACAGAGAATCTACTTAGGACGCGAGGGAAATCTCCTAAAGCCAAATGAGACAAACTGCAAGCGAGTGAAGCTAACCTCGCCTATCATTAGCAATGAGGAGCTACACAAAATCCAAAACCTAAAAGGCTTTAGCGTAAAAACACTCTCTATCGTGTTTGACTACACCAAGCAGACTTTGCAAGACGCGCTAGATTCGCTATTTGCAGACGCGCTAGAGTCTATTGAAAAGGGCGCGTCTATCATTATCCTAAGCGATAAGGGCATAGACAAAAATCTTTGTGCGATTCCCTCACTTTTAGCCGTATCTGGCTTGCACAACTTCCTTGTGCGCAAAAACCGCCGCACTCACGCAAGCCTCATCATAGAATCAGGCGAGCCAAGAGAGATTCATCATCTTGCGTGTTTGCTAGGATTTGGTGCGACCGCGATAAATCCGTATTTGATTTATGAGTGCTTATATCAGCTGATTTTGCAAAAAGAGCTAGAGATTCCTTATGAGAAAGCATTGGCAAACTATATAAAAGCCGCTTCTAAAGGTATCGTAAAAATCGCTTCAAAAATGGGAATCTCCACTATGCAAAGCTACAATGGAGCACAAATCTTTGAGTGCATAGGCATAGGCTCACAAGTCATTGAGAGGTATTTCACTTCCACACCTAGCAAGATAGAAGGTATAGGGCTAGAGGACATTGAAGCAGACTATCTATGCGTGCACAAAGCCGCTTTTAGCGCACCACAAATCAACGCCCTGCAATCAAAAGGAGCACACAAATGGCGAGCAGGATATAGCGATGAAGCACACTCCACAAGCGCACATTCTGCAAGCACACACTCTTGCGACAAAGAGGAGCATTTGCTTGACCCTATGGCGATTTTTCGCTTACAAGAAGCCTGCAGGCGCGGAAGCTACGAGCTTTTCAAAGAATACACAAGCATTATAGATTCTAAGCTAGTAAATCTGCGAGACGCGCTTGAGCTAGACTTTAGCGAAGCAATTAGCCTTGATGAGGTAGAAAGTATAGATTCTATCATCAAGCGGTTTAAAACAGGTGCGATGAGCTATGGCTCTATATCCAAAGAAGCCCACGAATGCCTAGCAATAGCTATGAATCGACTAGGTGCTAGAAGCAATAGTGGCGAGGGTGGCGAAAACGCAGAGAGATACAAAAAAGAGCCAAATGGGGATTCTAAATCAAGCGCGATAAAGCAAGTCGCTAGCGGACGATTTGGCGTAAATATCGAATACCTTGCCAACGCAAAAGAAATCCAAATCAAAGTCGCACAAGGCGCAAAACCCGGCGAGGGCGGACAGCTCCCGGGGTTTAAAGTATATCCTTGGATAGCTAGGGCTAGACACTCTACCCCCGGTGTCGCGCTTATCTCGCCACCACCACACCACGATATTTACTCTATCGAGGATTTAGCCCAACTAATCTATGACCTAAAAAACGCAAATCCTCACGCAAATATCTCTGTCAAACTTGTCGCAGAATCTGGCATAGGCACAGTCGCCGCTGGTGTGGCAAAAGCAGGGGCAAATATTATCCTAGTTTCTGGCTATGACGGGGGGACGGGAGCAAGCCCCAAAACCTCTATCGCCAATGCTGGAATGCCTTGGGAGCTAGGACTAGCAGAAACTCATCAGACGCTGATTCTAAATGGACTTAGAGAGCGCGTGAGGCTAGAGACAGATGGCAAGTTGCTAAGCGGGCGGGATTTGGCTATCGCTACGCTACTAGGTGCAGAAGAATACGGCTTTGCCACCGCGCCACTTATCGTTATGGGCTGCACAATGATGAGAGTGTGTCATCTAAACACCTGCCCATTTGGTATCGCTACGCAAGATAAGCTACTTAGAGAGCGATTTGCTGGTAAGGTAGAAGATGTGATGAATTTTATGCGATTTATCGCTGAAGAGCTACGAGAATATATGGCTAGGCTTGGATTTCGCACCATAGATGAAATGGTGGGGCGTGTAGATAAACTGCGACAAAAAAAGCTATCAGGCAAAGCCTCAAAAATCAACCTAGATAGAATGATAAAAAATCTACCCACCTATAACCAAACCGCCACTTATTGCAAAGATTTCAAAGACAATAAGCTAGAAAAAACGCTAGACTCTACCATACTGCTACCTCTATGCAAAAAAGCTCTCCAAGAGGAGCGCAAGACAAATCTAGCCCTAGAAGTATCAAATCTCTCACGCACATTTGGTGCTATGCTTTCTTATGAAATCACCAAAATCTACGGCGCAAAGGGACTAAAAGAGGATACTATCCACATAAAAGCCATAGGCAGTGCAGGCAATAGCTTTGGGGCGTTTTTAAACTACGGAGTGAAGCTAGAAATCATAGGCGATGCAAACGACTATCTAGGCAAAGGCTTAAGCGGTGGCAAAATCATCGCCCGCATAAGCGAGGAGTCCTCCCTAAGCCCCGAAGAAAACATAATCGTAGGCAATGCTTGCCTTTATGGGGCGACTGCAGGGGAAGTCTATCTAGATGGCATAGCAGGGGAGAGATTTTGCGTGCGAAATTCTGGTGTGAGCGCGGTGGTGCTAGGTATGGGAGTGCACGGGTGTGAGTATATGACAGGTGGGCGCGTGCTATGTCTAGGCGATGTGGGCGAAAACTTCGCAGCAGGTATGAGTGGAGGCTATGCTTTTGTGCTAGGACAGCACAATATCCCGCGTGTAAATGCCGAGCTAGTGGACATAAAAGAGCTAAGCAAAGAAGATGAACGCGAGATAAAACAAATGCTACAAACACACATTGACTACACAGGCTCAAAAAAGGCAAAAGAAGTGCTAGGGCGATTTAACAAAAATGACTTTTTTAAGATTTTGCCACGCGATTATGAGGTGGCATTGCGTGCATTGCAATCGTGCAAAAACGAGCCAAATCCCGAGCTAGCGGCGTTTGAGAAAATCACAAAAGCATCAAAAAAATAAGGCAAATATTTTGACAAAAGCCAATAAGGAGTAAAAAATGGGTAACCCACGCGGATTTATTGAGTTTAGCAAGCAAAAACCACAGGCACAAAGCCCAAAAGAGAGAATCAAACATTATAGGGAGTTTTATACACCATTGCCCATAGAGGAGCAGCAGAGACAAGCAGGGCGGTGTATGGATTGTGGTGTGGCGTTTTGCCACACAGGGATAAATGCCCCCGCCCAAAAGCCTTATAGCGAAGTCGCTAGGCAAAATCTCCCCACTTGCACTTCGCAGTCGTGGCGAGTAAGCGGAGGCGAGATAGGCTGCCCACTTCACAACCTTATCCCCGAGTGGAATGACTTAGTATATCGTTCCCATTGGGAGCAGGCATATCATCGATTAAGCCTTACCAATCCATTCCCTGAATTTACAGGGCGTGTATGCCCAGCACCTTGCGAGGATTCTTGTGTATGTGCGATAAATGGCGAATCTGTGGCAATCAAAAACACAGAGCTAAATATCATTGAAAATGCCTTTGAAAATGGACTTGTAAAGCCATTTAGTCCCAAAGTCAAAAGTGGCAAAAAAGTCGCTATCATCGGCTCTGGTCCTGCAGGATTAGCTTGTGCTAATAGTCTAAATGAGCTAGGGCATAGTGTGGTAGTCTATGAGCGAAGCGACAAAATAGGCGGACTACTAATGTATGGAATCCCTGATATGAAACTAGATAAATCTATCGTGCAAAGACGCGTAGAGATAATGCAAAAAAGTGGCATAGAATTTCGCGTAAATGAGGATATAAACACCAAATCAAAAGCAGATAAGATTTTAGCCCAATATGACGCAGTAGTGCTAGCCACAGGTGCTAGCAAGCCTATTGATTTGCAAATCGAGGGTAGGGATAGCAAGGGGGTAATGTTTGCTATGGATTTTTTGCGTGATAATACAAAAAAACTCCTCCAAAGCGCGACTTCAGCCAAAAAAGAGTGTGCAAAAAAAGGTGGCGACATAGCAAAAGATAAGCGCGTGCTTATCATCGGCAGTGGCGATACAAGTGTGGATTGTGTAGCGGTGGCACTTCGTCAAGGAGCTAGCTCTATCACGCGCTTTGAGCGAAGCCCTAAGCGAGAGCAAAACCGCGCAAAATCAAATCCTTGGCCACTAAAAAAGCAGACTTTTTACACAGACTATGGGCTAGAAGAGGCAATAGAGCATTTTGGAAAAGATGTGCGTGAGTATCAAAAGCTAACCAAAAAATTTATCGCCAAAAACGGACAGGTAAGCGGTGTAGTCGCAGTGGATTTGGAGTGGAAACAAGAGGGCGAAAAAAGAGTTCGCTCTGAAGTAAGCGGAAGTGAGAAAGAATACAAAGCAGATTTGGTGCTACTTGCTATGGGGTTTAGCGGGAGTGAAGAAGTCCTAAAAAGCGCGTTTGGAGTGGAGTTTGATAGCAACGGCAATGTAGCTACAAAATGTGGCAATAGTGCAGGATTTTCTAGCCCAAGCAAGTCTTTAGCCACTTCTTTGGAGAAAGAAACCACAGATTTTTCTACAAGTGATTTTACAAGTGGCATCGCAAAATCTAGCGCAAATCTTTTTCGCACAAGCAGGGATAAAGTCTATGCTTGTGGGGATTCACGCATAGGGCAAAGCCTCGTTGTGTGGGCTATCGCTGATGGGATTTGCTGTGCCAAAGCCGTGCATAGCGCACTAAATAAGTAGCTTGGCATTTTTACGCGCTTTTGGTTTTGTGATTTTCTTAAGCAATCACAAAACCTCTAAGCAACTTATCAAGGCATTTTATCAAGCAACAATAAAAGCGCAAAAAAGTTTTTCAAAGATTCTAAAAGATTTTTCTAAAAGATTTTTCTAACCTCGCCACAAATCAAACTTCTAAAACTGCCAAAACCTACAAAAAGCATTTTACTTCCCAAAATGTGTTTGCAACGCGCTTAAAATCTAACCCCCAATAAACACACATAAGAAACTTACACATAGTGTTTGCAAAATCATTTTTGCAAACACACTTCACACAAAACACATTTTACCAAAGCACTTTCACTTGCACACGCTTTTACAGATAACTATAAAAGCGCGATAAGAAATAAGATTTTCTCATTAAGATATTCATTTTAAGACATTTATAAGAATTACTCGCTTTTTTATTTTATTTTTATTTTTTTGTATTATAATGCGGGCGTTTTTTTATTTTATGTGTAAGTATGATTCTCATAAAGGAATAAAAATGAAAAAGAGTGCCACAAACATAAAACGCCTACTTTGCCCTCTTGCTTTTGTGATATTTGCGATAAACACGCAATTAACCTTTATCTTTGCCACACAAAGCACAGATTCTATCACAAACCAAAATGAGAACAACACAGATACGACAAATGAGACAAATGACACTCAACCAAACAACACACAAGAAAAACAAGAATTGCAAGCAAAAGATTTGGGCAAAGTAACAGTTAGTGCGACTACGGGGTTTGATTTGCCGCTAAAAGAAGAAGTCAAAAATATCATTATTATAGACAAGGAGGATTTGCAAGACAAGGGCTATACAAATCTTGAAGACGCACTAGAAAAGCAAGCTTTTTTAAGCTTCATAGCAGGACCACAAGGCACAAAAAATATCGACATTCGAGGGCAGGGATTAGATGCTTCACGCGCTGTAAAAGTCCTAGTAAATCGTGTCCCTATCAATCTCCAAGATGTCGGCAATCCAAGTAGCGCACACGGAAATACAAGCACCGCTCCGTTTAATCACATACCCATAGAATCGATAGAATCCATAGAGATTATCCCCGGTGGTGGCTCTGTCATCTATGGCGGAGGCACACGCGGTGGCGTGGTAAATATCGTTACCAAAAAGCCAAGCAAGGATTTTGCTAGATTTTCACTTCGTGGTTTGGCTTATGAGGGTAGGAGTTCTCTAGGTGGTGGCGTAAGCGTAGATGGTGGCAAAGCACTTGGCAAAAAGCTATTTCTCTCTGCTAGCGCAAGCTATGACTACCAAAGCGGCACACGCCCCAAAGAATACACCCACAATCTCTACACCGCACTTCAAACAATCTATCAAATCACTCCCAATCAAAAACTTGATTTCAACATAAGCTATTCAAAAATGTGGCGATATTTCGCAGGCTATCACAGCAGGATAAACTGCATAAGCAATGGGAGTAATATCTGCACTAATGCGGTGTTGCGTGATTATGATTCCCTAAAAGCAGAGCGATACACTTCGCCAGCAAACGCAAATGGTGGGAGTGAAAACAGCAGTGGCGAAGTTACCCAAGACTTTGTCCAAACCTCGCTTAACTACAATGCAAAATCTAGTGAGAACCTCGCATTTGACGCGCTTTTGTTTTATCAGTTTAGCAACTTTCTTTTTCCTAGCCAAGAGCTAGGAGGTGATACGCTCAACACCTTTGATAATCAAAGCGCAGGGCTAAACCTAAAAATAAAGCACAAAATCCCCAAAAATACCATTATGCTAGGGCTAGATAATCAAATCAAGCTAAGCGACAATCTAGCCAAATCTCGCTCTACAAATGTCCGCAACAAAGGACAAAAATACTCCCTATCAGCATATTTTTTGGATACGATGAAGTTTGCGGAGTGGTTTTCTTTAAGTCTTGGTGGTAGAGGGGATTTTTCATACTTTATGATTAGAGGGCATACGGGTATGAGTTTTGGTAGCTACAATAGCTACTTCCCCATAAACACTTCAAAACCACAGTGGGGATACGCAGCCGAGATAACGCCCGCGTTTCATTATGGCGATTCTGGTGTGGTATATCTAAAAGGCGAGCTAGGCTACATAAGCCCTAGCGTGCGACAAGTCATAAGCTCTGACCCAAACTATGACACCACCAGCACAGGTGTCGCCCCAAAAGTCCCAAGCGATATAAAGCCCGAGCAGTATTTCACAGGCGAGATTGGAGTAAGGGATTATTTTAGGACTTCATCTTTTAGTGCAAGTATCTTTTATACCCACACGCTAAATGAAATTCGTCATCGGCTAAATGGCTTTACTACGGAGTATTTCAACATAGGGCAGACGCAGCGACTAGGTGTGGAGCTAAGTGGCAAGCATTCTTTGTTTGGCGATATTCTAAATCTAAGTGAGAGTGTGTCATACCTCTATACAAATGTCCTAAAGGGGCGGGAGAGTGTAAGCACTAGGCGCACTTCTACGGGGGCGTTTATGGAGGGGAAGCCAATCCCTTATGCGCCACTCTTTAAGGCTACGCTTTTGGCAGATATAAGGGTGCTACAAATAGGCAACAACAAGCTAAATGTGTGGATAAACAACTCTTGGCAGGGCAATCAAGTCGATTTCAACCAAATCAAAATCAACAAAGACAGAGGCTATATCCTAAGTGATATTGGCATAAACTACACTTACAAAGATTCTCACACATTTGTGCTATCTGCGGGGGTTAGGAATGTATTTGACACATTTTATATCGCATATCAAAACACAAGCATAAGCTCTACTAGCGGGAATCTCACAGGCGGGACATATCTAGCAGGTGCGGGTAGAAGCTACTTCATAGATATGCGGTATAGTTTTTAGGTTTTTCTTAGTTGGCTTTTTGGTTGAGTGGATTTGTGTGAAAATTTCTAGCTATTTTATAAAATCTTAGATTTCCATATAGTTTTACTCTTGCCTAATCCAAATATGCCTAATCCAAATAGATTTTTTGCAGATTTTTTAGGGTTGCGTGAGTGTTTGCCAAAAGCATATCAGCTAGGATAAAAGCTAGCATACTCTCACACACCACACTTCCGCGCACGGCGATACAAGGGTCGTGCCTACCTTTTAGCTCTAGCTTATAAGGCTCTATATGAGATTTTGCGCTCTCTATTTTCACCGTGCTTTGTGGGAGAAAAATACTAGGAGTTGGCTTAAAATGCACGCGCACGATTATATCCTCTCCATTTGCTATACCACCCAAAATCCCGCCACTATGATTGCTAGCAAATCTTATTTGGCTTAGTGGAGATTTTGCCCCAAAGCTAGAATCCGCATAAGAATCCCTATCTGCATTATTAGCGCAATCCACGCTATGTTCTAGCTTCATTTCATCGTTATTTTGACTGCCTTTTTTTTGACTAGATTCTATCCCACACCCTATTTCTACGGCTTTGACACCATTTAGCCCAAGCATAGCACTACCTATGGCACTATCTAGCTTATCATATAGTGGCTCTCCTAGCCCACGCAAAACTTCTCTATTTCCAAAAGCCTTTATAAGTGCGCACCCACCGACACTATCCCCCTCTTTTCGCGCTTGCAAAATGATACCTTTTTGCTCCTCCTCTTTGTCTTTATCAAGGGCGAAAATATCGCTATCACAAGCATACTCAAAATCTAGCTTTTCTCCCTTGCACTCTCCTATACTTAGTATTCCGCTTTGTGTTGATATGCCAAATTCTCTCAAAAGCATTTTGGCAAACGCCCCTCCTGCTACGCGTGCTACACTCTCTCTTGCCGAGCTTCTCCCACCACCACGATAGTCTCTAATCCCATACTTGCACTGATATGTAAAATCCGCGTGAGATGGGCGAAACACACTTGCTACCTCGCTGTAATCTTTGGATTTGACATTGCCATTTTCAAATAGCAGTGCGATAGGTGCGCCTGTGCTTACTCCCTCAAATACACCACTTAATATTTGTGGAGTATCTGCTTCTTTTCTAGGTGTGCCAAAGGCGTTTTTGCCCCCTTGCCTGCGGGATAGCTCATCTGCAAGTAGCTCCATATCCACCCTCACGCCCGCTGGGAATCCATCTATCACACAGCCAATGTGCGTGCCGTGAGATTCGCCAAAAGTAGTGAGCCTTAGGGAGTTGCCAAAGGTATTCATTTTTGTGCCTTTTTTTGAGATTTTTTGGCAGATTTTGGCTTTTTGTGTTTTTTGTCTTTTATGTATGATTCTTTTTCATTGTGCTTGTTTTTTTGCTTAGAATCTTTTTTGGATTCTTTTTGATTTTGTGGATTTTTTTGCGTGTCTTTTTGCAAACATTTTTGCGAAGTGGATTCTTTGATTAGCTCTTCATAAGCGAGTTTTGCGCAGGCTTGTTGTGCGCTTTTTTTGGAGTTGCCACTTGCTTTTGCATAGATAGCATCGTGTATGCAAACTTGGATAAAAAACTCCTTTTTGTGGTCAGGTCCCCTCTGCGCTAATAACTCATAGCTAGGAAGCACACCAAATCGCTCTTGGGTTAGCTCTTGCAAAGCGGTTTTATAATCTGTGAGTAGATTTTCAAAGCGCATATTTGGATAAAATTTTTCTATTATCTTACCCAAAATCTCACGCACCTTATCAATCCCCGCTTCTAGATACATAGCTCCCATAATCGCTTCAAATGCGTTTGAAAGCAAAGAATCTTTTTGCCGTCCATAGTTTTGCTCCTCGCTCATAGATAGCACGAGAAAATCTGCCACCCCCAAATCCCGTGCAAATGAAGCGAAACTTTTTTCATTCACAAGGCTAGCACGCATTTTTGAGAGTCTTCCCTCATCAAAATGTGCAAATTTTTTAAACAAATATTCCCCCACTAGCAAATCAAGCACCGCATCACCTAGAAATTCTAACCTCTCATTATTTTTTGTGCTAGCACAGCTTTTGTGGGTTAGGGCTTCTTGGAGTAGTTTTTGGTTTGTGAAATGATAGCCAAGTGCGGATTCTAGGCGAGTGAAGTTAGACATTTTTTTCCTTAATTTTGGAGGTTTGAAGTGATTTTAGTAAAGTGTTTTTAAGATTTTAGCTTAGTTTTAAGTATTTTTAGTGCTTATGTTCTTTGTATATTTTTGCTTTGCGTATTTTTGGGTTAGTTTGTCTTTATCGCTAGTTTTTTCATTCCTTTTTTAAGATTTTGTGCCTTATTTTGTGGATTTTAGATTCCTTTTTGGGTTTGTTTTTGGGATTCTCTCTGTGCTTCCTCACGCGCTATTTTATCACATTTTTCATTCATCATATCCCCATTATGCCCTTTCACCCAAATCGCTTCAATCCTATGTCCCTGTGCCACACGCAGATATTCCCTCCACAACTCCTCATTTTTGACTTTGGCAAAATCTTTTTCTATCCAATTTGGAAGCCATTTGTTTATACTCTCACACACATATTTAGAATCGCTAAAAAGCTCCACATTGCAAGGTTCTTTTAGGGCTTTTAGGGATTCTATCACGGCAGTTAGCTCCATACGATTGTTTGTAGTGAGGGGGTGTGCGCCTTTGATGATTTTTTCTACGCCTTTATATAGCAAGATTCCGCAATACCCCCCAGCCCCCGGATTGCTAAGGCAAGAACCATCAGTGTGAATTTGTATAGTTTTTTGCATTTGTGCTTCTTTGTGGGGTTTTGTCGTAGTTAAAGCCATTGCCAAAGCGCGTAAATCTATGTCGTAGAAAAATTGCTAGCAAATTGCTTTGCACTATTTATAAACGCACTATTTTGCGTAGAATCTATGCTAGAGGCAAATTGTGATTGCTTAGATTCTACTACTCTAAATACCAAATCCATTTGCCCGATGTTTGCACACACTGCGCAGCGATATGAGTCAAACGGAAAGATATTTTTGCATTGATTGCAGCGGTATTCAAATGTAAGCTCGCCTCTTTGCGTAGAATGCGCTTGCAAAATACGCAATGCTTCTAGCTCAAACACCTCGCATTCTTGGTTGTCTTTGACATAGCCTTTTGAGCGAAAAATATCCATTATACTTTTGTGATTTTTTAGCTTCTCAAATGGGATTTCCTCTCTAGTAAATCGCCACAAAATATCCAAAACCTGCAAAACCGCTTCATTAGAATCAATGTGATTTTGTTCGTTTTTTATTAGAGCAGGATTTGAGTGCAAGCTGTGCTCTATGCTTGATTGCGCGTCTAGTGCTAGCACTTCTACCCAAAAAGCCTCTCTATCATACACGCTTAGGTATTCTAGGGCTAAGCGATTGATTTTGCCGCAATAGCGCATAAGCGAGACAATCTCTTTGCGCTTTTTTTCTAGAGATAAAAAGTTGCTATTTTTTAATACCATAAAGTGCAGATATGAGCGCATTTGCTCAATACTAGCGCGTTGCTTGGGCACACTTAGCTCCTCTATGGATTCTAGCGCGTCTAGTGCTTCTTCATACTCACCCATATTTTCATACACGCGCATAAGGTAGTCCAAGACCTGTCTATTTCTAGGATATGCTTTTATGATTTCCAAAAAGATTTCTTTCGCCCTTTGCAAAAATCCTGCTTCAAAATAAGTGATTCCCAGAGATTCTAAGATAATGAGTTTTTCTTGCGTGTTTGTTGTTTTTTCTAAAATCCCTAGATAGATTTTTATGGCATAGCCTCTATCGCCCGCAAGTGCGTATGTTTTGGCAAGTAGCATAAGTGATGGAGTGGGGTTTTTGGATATGGAGAGAAAGTCTATTATTTCATCGCTTAGCGAGCCCTCGCTATAAGATTTTGCAAAATCTTGCAACGCCATTTCTTTCTTTTTTGCTTTGTATTTGTTTCTACTCCAATCAGCAAAAATAAGAATCGCCACAATGCCTAGCAAAATACTCGCCCCAAAAAGCGGGTCGTGGTAAAAATACATTACTTGCTCAAACATTTATATGCCTTTGTTAATCGCACTTTGTAAGGATTTGCAAAAATCGCACCTAAAAACTTTTTGAAATTATGCCCTTTTTTGTGTGATTTTATGTTTTTATGTTTGTTTGCTTTTGTCTTTATTTTTACGCTTTAGAAATGTGATTTGTAAGCTTTGTGGCTTATGTTTTGATTTGTTTTGCCTATGGTTTTCTAAAAACACTTTGCTTACGGTTCTCGCAAGGTTTGGATATGGGCTTTTTGCTTGATTTTTTCAAAATACTCACTTAGCACTTTTTCTTGGCTGTTTTGGGATAGCTTTTGGGCAATATATTGCCTTGCTTCTTCAAAGCTCATAAGCGTTTGCCCATACTTTTTGACTACGCGGAAAGTTACATAGTTGCCCCCACCTGCGTCCAAAATCTGGCTAAACCTCCCCTCTTTTAGTGAAGAAAAAAGCTGCGCTATTTGTGGGTTTAGCGCACTTAGCTCTAGCTTTTCTTGAGTTTTTTCTACTCCACTTATGGTTGTGTTTGGATTGGCTATGGTGCGTTCTAGGAGTTTTGGATTTTTGGCACTGTAGCGAGCGACTTCGACTTCTTTGGGGGTGTTAAACTCACTTTTGTGTTCATTGTAATATTTGTGGATTTCATCTTCGCTTGAAGTCTCTGCAGAGAGCAGCACATTTCTCATAAGCTCCCTAGTCTCTATTTGGTCTTTTAGCTCATCTCTGTATAAGTCATACTCGATTCCCTCTCTTTTGAGTGCTAGCATAAATTGTTGCGTATTCATTTGGTTTTGGGAGGCGATATTTTCGATTTCTCTATCAAGCCTTTCATCATCGATATTGATTTTTAATCGCTCAATTTCTTGGGTTTTTAGCCTCTGTGCGATTAGAAATTCTATGGCTTGAGATTTGTCAAAATGTCGTTGTTTTTGGATATTTTTTATTTCATAGATAGTGATAGGGTCGCCATTTACCTTTATGGCAACCCCACCGACTATGTTTTTGGGGGCTATGTTTTTTGGATTTTTGGACTCTTTTGCGGGGGCGTCTTGTGTGCTTTGTGTGGTTGTGGAGGACTCATTAGATTCATCAGTGTTTCTCGCTGTGTCATTTGTGTTTGTTTCTGTGGTGGTTTTTGTTTCTTGTGATATTTTCTTGCTACTTTTTGCTAGTATAGCCGTGCTTGAAGTAGCACTCACTAGGGCGACACAAAAAAATGTAGCGCAAAAACTGCGCAATGAACGCAATGTATTTGCTAGATTTTGCATATTTTTCCTTACTTGTGATTTTTGATTTGGATTTTTAGATTTTTTGCATTTCTAAAACCTCATAAAATTCTAAATGCTCTAAATCTTGGCATTCTAGCACATATTATTTAATGCAGGCATTTTCTTAACAACTAGAGGTTTTATGCAAACACAATACAGATTTTGCTATTTTTACATTTCGCAATTAGCAAGAACAATCACAAACAAGGACAAACACAAAAACACACCAAATACTATGCGACAAAGTAGCCAAATCTCACGCAAATCTATCGCAAAAACAAGCAAAATCTAGAAAAATATATAAAACATTTTGTGCTATAATGCGGGATTTGTGGCTACAAATGCTACTATTGCTTTGATAAGCCAAGACATAGATTTATGTTATAGATTCTATCACAAGTGAGTTTAAGGAGTTTTTGTGGTTGATTATGGGATAAAATTTTGGTCAAATGATGATTTTATCATCGAAGATGGACTTGTCAAAGTAAATCATCAAAGCAAGCCATCGCTTTTAGAGATAGTCCAAGAAGTGCGCGCACAAGGATATAAAGGTCCTTTGCTAGTGCGATTCCCACATCTCATAGACAAGCAGATAAGAGAGCTTTTTGGCGCGTTTAAAAACGCAATAAAAGAGTATTCTTACAAGGGCAAGTTTAAAGCAGTTTTTCCTCTCAAAGTCAATCAAATGCCAAACTTTATCCTACCTCTTGTAGATTGTGCACAAGGTAGGTGCTATGGGCTAGAGGCTGGCTCAAAGTCCGAGCTTATCATCGCTATGGCTTATACAAACGAGGATTGTCCTATCACGGTAAATGGCTTCAAAGACAAGGAGATGACTTCGCTAGGGTTTATCGCTGCTAAGATGGGGCACAATATCACGCTTACTATTGAGGGGCTAAATGAGCTAAACTCCATAATCGAGGTGGCAAGAGAAATGGGCGAGCCATATCCAAATATAGGGCTTAGAATCCGCTTGCATAGCACAGGCACAGGCGTGTGGGGCAAATCAGGCGGGATAAATGCGAAGTTTGGACTTACTTCTACGGAGTTGCTAGAAGCAATCAAACTACTTGAGCAATCAAATCTTTTAACCCAATTTAGTATGATTCACTTCCATATAGGTAGCCAAATAAGCGATATTTCTCCACTAAAAAAAGCCATAAGAGAGGTGGGAAATATCTATGCGGAGCTACGAAAGATGGGGGCAAAAAACCTCACTTGCGTAAATATCGGTGGTGGGCTAGCCGTAGAATACACCCAGCACGATGGCGCAAACAATCGCAACTACACACTAAGCGAATTTAGCGGAGATGTCGTGTTTTCGCTAAAAGAGATTGTCAAAAACAAGCAAGAAAAAGAGCCCGATATTTTCATAGAATCAGGGCGATTTGTCAGCGCAAATCACGCCGTGCTAGTCGCGCCCGTGCTAGAGCTATTTAGCCAAGAGTATGATGAGAAAGCCCTAAGACTAAAAGAAAAAAACCCACCACTTATCGCTGAAATGCTAGACTTATACCGAAGTATGAGCGAGAAAAATGCCATAGAATATCTCCACGATAGCTTTGACCATATGGAGTCGCTACTTACACTTTTTGACTTGGGGTATATCGATTTGACAGACCGCTCAAACACGGAAGTTCTAGTTCATCTAATCATCAAAAAAGTCATCAAACTCCTAAAGCACAAAAATCACAATGAAATCATTAGAATCCAAGAGCAAGTCCAAGAGCGTTATTTGCTAAATTGTAGTTTTTTCCAGAGTTTGCCTGATTATTGGGGGCTTGGGCAAAATTTCCCTGTAATGCCACTAGATAGGCTAAATCGCCGTCCTACTCGTGGTGCTAGCCTATGGGATATTACTTGCGATAGCGATGGAGAAATCGCTTTTGACGCAAAAAAGCCACTTTATCTGCACGATGTCGATGTAACGCGTGAGGAGTATTTTTTGGGATTTTTCCTTGTGGGTGCTTATCAAGAAGTGCTAGGAATGCGGCACAATCTTTTCACCCACCCCACAGAGTTTAGCGTGGTGTTTGATGAGGATTTAAACAAAGGCTATGAAATCCAAAATCTACTTGAAGCCCAAAATGTGCTTGATGTGCTTGATGATTTGGACTATGACACCAAAGAAATTGAGCGGATACTAAAGCAGAGAATTGATGAGGCAAAAATCAGTGATGAGGACAAAAAAGAAGTGCTAGGGCAGCTATATGTGATGCTAAGTGAAAATGGCTACTTGCGAACTATCAAAAATACCGATGAAAATGATGAATAAAGCAAGCACTAGCAAAAGAAAAGCTCCTCTACCTAAGGAATAAAATGCCACACAAAAAAAGCCACCAAAACCACTCAAACACTAAAGATATGTCAAATGCACAAGACGCGCAGGACAAGCAAAACGCGCAAGATGCACAAAATCCACAAAGCGAAGAGATGACGCCCTCTCCCCTCCAAGCAGGATTTTGGGAAATCATTAGAGAGGATTTTGCCACACCCGAAATCAAAGACCCCGCGCTAAAGAACCCTATCGAATTGTTTTTTAATTACCCGGGTGTTGTGGCATTGTTTCACTATCGATTTGCGCATTTCCTCCACACAAGAGATTGGAAGATTTTAGCGCGTATCATTATGGGCTTTGCTCAATTCCTTACAAATATTGACATTCACCCCGCCGCTCATATCGGCAGGAGAGTGTTTATCGACCACGGCATAGGCGTAGTCATAGGCGAGACTGCTATCATTGGCGATGAAGTAACGATTTATCAAGGGGTAAGCTTAGGAGGAGTAAGCCTAAAGCGCACCAAGCGACACCCCACGCTAGAATCAGGCGTAGTAGTAGGAACAGGCGCAAAAGTGCTAGGCGATATAACCATAGGGGCAAACGCCAAAATCGGGGCAAATTCTGTCGTGGTAAAAGATGTGCCAAAGGGATGCACAGCGGTGGGGATACCTGCTAGGATTTTGACACCACAGAGCAAGGCAGATGAGGGGGCGAGTGATAGCTTCACAGATGAAGCGCAACACAAAGCAAAACCTAGCACAGATTTTGGTGAGATTTTGGAGCAAAATAACGATACACGAACAAAACTACCCGATGTCAGCAAAAGCGCGTTTTTATACCTGCTAGAGCGAATCGAAATCTTAGAGCAAGAAAAAGCACTGCGCGAAGCGCAAAAAGAAAATGGCGACAGCTTCGCAGGAAAAGACTGCGAGGAAGCACTAGAGGAGCTACAACAAATGCGCGAAAAACTAGAGAAGAGATATGAAAAATATATCGCCGCTTTTAGAGACTAGCAATATTTTGGATTTTTATTGCGATAAATTTTGACAAGGACGAGGATTATTTAAAGTATTTTAAAAGTGCAAAAACGCCAAAAGCTACAAAATCCAACAAACAAAGGAGCAAAAATGAGCAAGAATCATTTCACACAAGGAAACCTAAAAATGCAAGAAAATCCAAAAAGCCAAATGAAGATTTTTATAAAGTCTTTTGCGCAAAATGTGAGAGATGATTTTGCAAGTGCTATAAAAGCAAAAATAGCTGTTGTGTCGCTTTTGGCAGGGCTTTTATCTCTTAGTGTAGCTTACACACAAAGTGTAGCGCAAGGCACAGCACAAAATCCTAAAAGCGATTTTAAGCGATACGAGCTAAAAGAGGGTAGGGATTTTATCGTGCTAAAAGAGCCACTACCAAATGCACAAAACTCCGTGATAGAGATTTTTAGCTATGCTTGTCCGTTTTGCTATCGGTATTCCAAAATCTTGCCTAAAGTCATTGAGTCTTTGCCAAAAAATGTCGAGTTTAAGCCCTATCATTTAGAAAAAATGGGGGATTATGGCAAGGTGGCTTCCCAAGTTTTTGCAGTATTGCTAGATAAAGACAAAAAGTCAAATATCACTACCAAAGATAGCAAATCTGCTTTTCTCAAAGCGCAAAAAGCCTACTTCAGCGAATATAACATAAAAAAAGAGCGGTGGGGGCAGGGCAAAAACCTTCAAGCATTTTTGCACACAGGGCTAGATGCAGCAGGAGTAAAGATAGAGGAGTTCTATGCTGCATTGCAAGAAAAGGGCGTGCAAGAGATTTTGCGCTCTTGGGAGGCAGGCTATGAAGTTGCTATCATTCAGGGTGTGCCAGCATTTGTGGTGAATGGTAAATATTTGATTTATACCAAGTCTATTGCTTCGCTAAAAGATTTGGAATACAAAATAGATGAGCTTCTAAAAAAGTAGCAAAATATAGCGACACAAACAACACAAGCGACATAAAAGCACAAAAATGACGCAAAATCCGCAAAAGCAGCTCACTTCACAAAAGCTAGCATATTTTTGGTGGGCTTGCGCGTTTTGCTGCTTTGCTTTGGTTGGAATCTCACATTTATTTTTCCAAAATTATTTGTTTATGCGCCCTTGCGAGCAGTGCGTATATATCCGCTATGCTTTTGTTACTCTTGGACTTGGTGGGGTGATTTTAGGATTTGGATTTCAAGTCCAAAAAAAGCAAAATCTAGCAAATGGTGTGTTTTTCATAGTTAAGGCTTTGGCTAAGATTTTAGGCTTTTTGGTGGCGTTTTATGGAAGCATTCGTGGGATTATTTATAGTGCTTTTTTGCTAAAGGTTCATCGTGCGCTAAATTCAAGTGCATTTAGTGATTCTAGTGATTTTGGGGAGTCTAGTGAAGCGATTGAAGAAGTTATTTTTGGTTTGCAGGGGTGCTCTATGAAGCCTAGATTTGATTTTGGCTTGCCTTTAGATGAGTGGCTACCAAGTGTCTTTACCCCCACAGGAGATTGCGGGCAAGACTTTGCTTTGCCACCTAGCGATATGGTTTTAGCCCCATTGCGTGAGTATTTTATTGAGGCATATTCGCAAGGGTGGTATCTGCTCCCAAGTGTGAAATTTGGCACTATGGCAGAGTGCTGTTTGCTAGCTTTTGGCATTGGATTTATTTTGCTTAGTGTTGGTTTTGTGTGCTATGTTCGTAGCGTTGTGCCATTTTTGTGCGCTAGATTTTGCGCTTTGGCACAAAAATATGCTAAAATCCGCTGAATTTTGAATTTGCAAAAATCGCTCAAACAAAACTTTAAGGAGTAAAAAATGAAAATACTTGTCGTGCAAGGACCAAATCTAAACCTACTAGGACACCGAGACCCTAGAATCTATGGACCACTTACACTAGAGCAAATCCACGAAAATATGCGCTCTTTTGCCAAGCAAAACAACTTCGAGCTAGACTTTTTCCAAAGCAACTTTGAGGGCGAAATCATTGACAAACTTCAAGAATGCGTAGGTGGCGAATATAGCGGAGTGCTTATCAATCCCGCTGCTTATGCGCACACTTCCATAGGCATAGCCGATGCGATAATGTCTTGTGGTGTGCCTGTGGTGGAGGTGCATATCAGCAATATTTTTGCTAGAGAGGATTATCGCAAGGTAAGTTATAGTGGTGGAGTTTGCGCAGGTGTGATAACAGGCTTTGGTGCGTATGGCTATCATATCGGGCTTATAGCACTTGGACAGATAATAAGCGAACTAGAGGCTTTCAAAGCAAGTCAAGAAGCCCAAGCCAAAAATGCCCAAAACCAAAATAACTAGCCAAAATCTATGACGAGCCAAAAACGGTCTAAATTCTCACACTTCATTACCCAAGATGAAAGTGCGCAGTATTTTGAGGTGGGGTATAGCTGTGATAATGCGATTTTGCTATGTCTAGGAGATGAGCGCGTATTTATCACTGATGCGCGCTATACCACAGAAGCAAGCGAAAATCTATCTAGTGGCGTAGAGCTAGTCCAAAGTAACAATCTGCTAGAATCTGCTATAAACATTCTTTCAAAATCTGCCATAAAATCCCTTGGCTTTGATAGCACGCAGCTTAGCGTAAGTGCGTTTGAGAAGCTAAAATCCACCCTCCAAATCGAGCTAAAACCTACTCCAAACTTTCATCAAATGCTACGAATCTGCAAAAGCGAGCAAGAAATCTCTCTCATTAAAGAATCCCAGCGACTAAACAAAGAGGCTTATAAAAGATTTGCCAAAATCATAGATGAAATATGTAGCGACAAAAATAGCGCGTATCAAAAAGTGTTTTTAGATGATAGCCACTCTTTAAGCGAAAAAGAGCTTTTTGCCATAGCCAAAGTAGTGCTAGAAAACGGCGGGAAGCATGATTTGAGCTTCTGCCCTATACTAGCGATAAACCAAAACGCCGCTAAGCCCCACGCCCTGCCAAGTGATAAAAAGCTGCAAAATGGAGATTTGCTTTTGTTTGACGCGGGAATCAAGTATAAACGATATTGTTCAGATATGACGCGCACGACTAGAATTAACTTTGGGTGCGAAGATTTTGCACGCAAGGATTTTGATAGTAGGGACTTTGAGTGCAAAAATGGTGGCAAGCAAAAATCTAGCGAGGCAAAATCTCGTGGCACGCATTTTGACAAATCACAAACATTTGCCAACAAAGAGCTACAAAAAATCTATGACACCGTGCTAAAAGCACAAGAAAACTGTATAAAAAACTTACGCGCAGGAATGAGCGGAAAGCAAATAGACGCACTCGCACGAGAAGTGATACAAAAGGCTGGATTTGGCAAGTATTTTTCACACAGCACAGGACACGGCATAGGGCTTGACATACACGAGCAGCCTTTCATCTCTACGCGAAGTGAGACTATCATAGAGGATAATATGGTGTTTTCTATCGAGCCCGGAATCTATATCCCACAGCACTATGGCGTGCGGATAGAGGATTTGATAGTGGTGCGAGGTGGCAAGGCAGAAGTTTTGTGATTTTTGCGCTTAAATCTAAAATCTTTCAAAAGTCCGTAAAAAAGCCATAAAAATCTGTGGGATTAAAATCAACAAATATCACAAAAATATAACGCAAAATCGTGCGGTAGCTTTAGTGCTGATTTTGCTTTAATATTATTGATTCAATCTATATTTTTTAGTGATTTTGCTTGGCTAAGTAGTAGGAGTTTGGATTCTTTTAGGCTCTGTATTTGGGTTTGCAAAATCACTTCTTTTTGCTCATAAAAATCGTTTATCGCTTCACTTAGGCTAAAAAGCGTGGTTTTATAAAGCGCGTTTGTAAGTAATAGCTTATCTTGAAATACAAGAAAATGTAGCCCCTGATTTAGGCATTCGCGCACATTTTCTAGGCTTAAGTGAAATGGCTCAAACTCACTTGGATTTTCTAGGTGCTTTTTTAGCGCGTAAGTCATTTTGTTATCAAGGCTTTCTAGAGTAAGTTCTATGGTGTTTTGATACTCTAAGATTAGGATATTTTTTAGGCTAGCTAGCTCGACTTCAAGCCTGCTAAGTGCCCTCTCTTGCAGTAGTGCATACTCCCTCACAAAAGAATCTAGTAGTGAATTTATAGATTTTGCAGATTCTGCGTAGTTTGTAGAGAGTGTAGAATTTGCAGAATTTGCATTTGTAGGATTTGTAGAATCTAGCGCGTTGCTTGATAGATTTTGCACTACATTTTGCTCTAAGTTTTGGTAAATATCCTCATAAGCACAAAGCCTAGATTTCCACTCCTCTAGCATAGCGATAAACTCACGCTCTTGTGTGATGAGAAACTCTCTAAAATCTTGTCCAAAATCACTTATCATAAAGCCTATTTTTCGCAAATCTCGCAGATAAGTGTTTTCACTTTTTGTCAGCTCACTTTTTAGCGTGTCTTTTGGGAGCATTGTGATAGTTTTTTCTTGTGTGGTTGATTTTTTTAGCCCTAGTGCGTTTTTGCGCGTAGTGTGGTATGGTATTTGTCGGCTTTCTTGGGCGTTGAAAATGTATTGTGCGAGGCTATCAAGTTTGGCATTTAGCTGTGGGAAAAGCGTGTCAAACTTCATACTTAGCCCGCTTTGATTAGCATTAAACCTCACAAATGCTGCTTTTGTTTTTAGGGATTGCGTGAGCGATAGCCTTAAGCGCAGGCTTTTATGCACCCTAAATGCCTCACTTATTAGCAAAGATTTTAGCGAGCGCAAAATCTTTTTGGTTTTTATCTGCGTGCTTTTTGTTCGTAGCTCTTTTTGGATAAAATCTAGGACAGCTTGGATATTTGAGCTTTCCCAAAGCGTGTTTTTTGGACTACCATTTGGACTATTTTTTGAGCTATCGCTTTGGTAAGAATCTAGTGCTTGCTTTGCAGAAATAGGGATAATTTCGGCAAAAAACCCACTAAATGCGCTATTTGCATAGGCTAGACTTGTGCTAATTTCTTGCTCATCTTTTAGTCTGTCTTTTTGGTTTAGAATACATAGGCTTTTGGCAGAGTATTGCTTTAGGTGTTCTTGCAAAATATCTTTTTCACTTTGCTTACCGACATTATCGATAAGAGAAAGCCAAATGATACCATCGACTTCGCGCAAAATCGCATTGGTCGTATCCGTGTCGATTTGATTTTGGGAGTTAAACCCCGGGGTGTCTAAAAATGTAATGTTTTTTAGTAGTTCTATCGGGGCTTGTAGCTTGAAGTGCGAAATTGTGGCGTTTTCTATGCTATCGATTTGGTGGAGATATGCTAGAGGTTTTAGCTTTATGCTAGAATCTTTGTAATGCACTTCTATAAGTAGATTTTGAAGCAATTTTTGAGGTAAATTTTGAGATGAGTTTTTAGGTGGATTTTGCGATAATTTTTGCAAAATATTTTGTGAAGCATTTTGCAAATGATTTGTATCTTGTGGATTATTTTGACTTATGGCACTGCCCAAATTCTCTCCATAAGAGATTTCACATACTTTCGCAGTAACAGGCGTAACACCACTAGGGAGAATCTCGCCACCCAAAAGTGCGTTTATAAAGCTACTTTTGCCACTTGAGAATTGCCCCACAATAGCGATTTTTAGATGAGAGATTTGCTCTTTTGAGCGCGTCTCTAGCTCTAGATTTTGCAATATTTTTTCTTGTGTAAAATCTTTTTGTGTGCTAGCTCCACGCAAAAATCGACTTTGATTTAGCGCGTATCTTGTGCTATTTATAGCTTGCTGCAATGGATTGTTTGCGTTTATATTTAGGCATTCTTGGATAAATGATTCTAGCAAAGAATCTAGCGCATTTTGGGATTGTATCTCACTCATTGCAATGCCTTTATGATAATCTCTAATTCATTTTGAATGTCTTTTAGGGCTTTATCTTTATTTGCGCAAGCTGATTTTAGGCTCTCTATGTCGGTGTTTTTTATTGCTTCTAGGCTTTTGGCAATCGTTTCTTCAATCAAAGCCACTTTAGCTTTGGTAGCCTTTAGACTTGCTTCCAAAATCTCCTCAAACTCGCTTAAAAATGCGGATTTTATCGCTACATTGTTTTCTAAAATAATATCACCAAGACTTGCAAACCCACTTTTAAGCGCACTATCTAGCTCATTTCTAAAATCCACTTCCAAAGTAGATTTTGAAGCGGATTTATAAGAGCTAATCACGGCATAGACACTAGAGATAAGAGCAGATTTGATATGAAATAAATGCTCTTTTGCATTTAAAGAAAACAAATCGCTAGAATCAAATTTTGACTTTTGCTTAGATTCTACCCTAGATTTTATCGTAGAATCCGCGGAATCTACACCACTTTTAGAATCCACAAGCAGTGTTTGTGCACTCATAAAATCTATCATTTGGATACTTGCTTTTAGGCTAGCGATTTTTTGGGCACTCTTGTAGCGATATTCGCGAAGCAAATCCGCGCTTATATCATCGATACTTACTTCTAGTAGCTGGCTTATGCGCTCTTTTTTTGGCACGCTACCACGAGAGATTTCATAGAGCATATCATCATACACTAGGCTATTTAGTCGGTTTTTGTGCATATTTAGACTTGTTGTTATGATTTTTTGTAGTCCTTCTAGGTAGGATTCTAGCTCACTGCCAAGCGTGCTAAACTCGGCTTTTTGCGCTTCGTAGCTCTGCATTATGGCTTCTTGCTTTGCTTTTGTGTCTTTTATGACGGATTCTAGTTCATCTTTTGAGGCACAGCTTAAAGCTAGCTCTATACCGACTTTTTCAATCTCTTCTTTGACAATCCCACCCACAGCCCTATAAGCACGATACAAAATATCTCGTTGCTTTTGGCTATTTTCACCTAAAAGTGCGTTATCTAGGTAGTCTTGGACAGCTAGGATTCCTGTTTTTTCTTTGTCATAGCCTTTTGCGCTGGCTTGGGCTATGATTTGGGCGTTGTTGCTTGTGTAGCCTAGTGCGAAGTAGCTTGATATAGGGATAAAATCTATGCGAGATAAAAGCGCGTCTATGTCGCCATCAAACCGTGCTTTTGTGAGCTCTTTTGCTAGCGAAGCGCGGGTATAATCTAGGCTAGATTCTAGCTCTTTTGGGCTTAGCAAATCAGCCCTACTTAGCACAACCAAAAGCCTAGCGACATTTGAGCGCAAAAGGCACTCCAAGATAAAATCCATATCCACTTCAGTAGCCGCACAGCTCGCATTCATAATGTGTATAAGCAAATCACAATGAGTGATAAATTCTCGCGTGATTTTTTCTCTAGCGCGTATAGGGTCATCTAGTCCCGGTGTATCGACTATCTCTACGCCATTGCTAGATTTGCTAGAATCAGTATCTAAGCGTTTGTTTTGTAAAAATGGCAGTGCGATAAAAAGCTCGACTTTTTTGATGAGGTTGCAATATTTTGTAGAGCTATTTGCCGAAGTATAATCACGCAATTCCCCCAAATCTATATCTTTGCTTCCTTGCTCCAAAAGGGATTCTAGCTCATTGCCAAAAGCCTCTTTTGTAGATTTTACAAATTCGCTCATATTTTTATCGCTTAAATCACTTTCAAACCCTCCCCACTCCTGCTTACTCCAAAAATGAACCCTCGCAAAATCTTTTGTGCTATTTCCCTCTTTTTTGTCCGCATTTTCAAAAATCGGGCGCAAAATACTAAGATTTGCCGTCTCTGGAATCGTGCTAGTGCCCAAAATCTCTCTACCCAAAAGCGCGTTTAGAAAGGTGCTTTTACCCGCACTTAGCACGCCTGTGATACCGATAGAAAATGATTGATTAGCACTTTTTTGTTGGATTTGAGATAGGGCGGTGGGGTTAGAAATACCGATAGTATTTAGCTGCTTTATGAGAGAATCTAGCTCACTTTGCAGGGCTTTTAGATTTAGTGTTTTTGCTGGGCTTTGTGTCGCTTCTTTAGTGGCGTTGTTTTGCTCTTTGGCAAAGTTTTCAAAAAGTGTTAGAAGTGCGCGAGTGTGGGTAGTGCTTAAAAGATTTGCGCTATTTAGTCGCAAAAAATGTGGAGCAAGTGCCACTAATCGCACAGCACTTAGCTCAAATAAAATGTGCTTTTGGGTGGTTTGTAGCGTGTCAAAATCTAGCTTAAAATCTCTCTTAAAATCCGCTTCTTGCCAAAAATTTTGCATAAGATTTATGAAAATCTTGCTTTGGCAAAATGTATCAAAATTATCAGTATTTGCACTTAGGATAATGGCTAATTCTTGAGTGTTTTGCGGGATTTGTATGGATTTTGCATTGTAGCTTGTGCTGTTTTGGACACTTGGATAAAAAATAGCACAAAAATCCTGCCATAATTTTTCTCTTTGTTCGCTTTGCTTACTAGATGGACTAATATCTGTGGGCATACTAGCAGAAATATTAGAGTGTGTATGAGAATGTGTGGGCTGCTTATGTGGCATATCTAGCCTTTTTGTTTTGCTATGCGTTGCTTACTTTTGCGCTAAAATTTGTGATTGTAGCATATTTAGTTTGTGTAGGCATTTGTTTTGCAAAAATTGTGCGATATTTTAAAAGAGCAGCTTTTCTAGGAATGTTTTGTCAAGTGTCGCTTTGCAAAGAGAGTTTTTAAGATTTTATCGTGTTATATTTTACACAAATCAGCACCATAAAATCAAAACCTTAAAAATAGGATTTTACAATGACAGAGATTGATAAGCAAAGCCTGCAAAATGCCAAAGGGCTTTTTGAAAGCGGGGATATAGACAAAATTGAAGTAGGCACAACACAAGGGCTTAAAGCGATTCACAAATACCTTTTTGATGGCTTATATGACTTTGCTGGAAAAATAAGAGTGCAAAATATCTCAAAAGGCAATTTTCGCTTTGCAAATGCACTTTATCTAAAAGAAGTGCTAAAAGTCATAGATACGATGAGTGAGAGAGATTTTGAAAGCATTATCACTAAGTATGTGGAGGCGAATATCGCCCATCCGTTTATGGATGGCAATGGCAGGGCTACTAGAATCTGGCTTGATATGATTTTAGGAAAAATCTGGGTGTCGTGGTGGCGTGGCAAAATATCGACAAACACAAATATTTGCAAGCTATGGAGCGAAGCCCTGTGAATGATTTGGAGCTAAAATCCTTGATTTCCCCAAACTTAAGTGCAAATATCAATGATATAGAATCGATTTTCAAAGGCATAGAGCAGTCGTTTTTTTATGAAAGCAACGATTAGCACCGACTTACAAAACACCAAAAATACACTTTTAAGCAAAACGCTATCAAAAAATCGCTAGAATCTCGTTTTTATTTTTTGTGTAAAATTAAGCGTCTATATTGTCGCTAAGCAAGCTTGCGCAAATCCCAAACTTCAGCTATTCCTAAAAAGGTAATCACAATATAAAGCACGCAATCAAGCAAAATCACAAAAATCAAAGGAGGCAAAATGCAAATCCCACAAAATCTACAAAAACAAAATCTACTCTATGAGGGCAAAGGCAAAAAGCTCTATGCCACACAAGAAGCAAATCTCATCATCGCAGAGTTTAAAGACGACTTAACAGCGTTTAATGCACTCAAAAAAAGCACGCAAGAGGGCAAAGGCTCGCTAAATTGCCTTATTAGCTCTGCGATTTTTGAGATTTTGGCAAAAAATGGTGTGGCTAGCCATTTTGTCGCTAGGCTAGATGAGAGCAATATGCTTTGCAAAAAAGTTTCTATCATTCCGCTTGAAGTAGTCGTGCGAAATATCGCCACAGGCTCGCTTAGCAAGCGACTTGGCATAGAAGATGGCAAAGTGCTACCCTTTAGTCTTGTGGAGTTTTATTATAAAGATGACTCACTAGGCGACCCACTTGTAAATGACGAGCACTGCGAGCTACTAGGAATCATAAAAGACAAAAACGATTTGGCGATTTTGCGACAAAAGGCTTTGGAGGTAAATAAGATTTTGCGTGCATTTTTTGATGATAGAGGGGTAAATCTTGTGGATTTCAAGCTAGAATTTGGACGAGAAGCGCAAGGAGGCACAGGAGAGATTTTGCTAGCTGATGAGATTTCGCCTGATAGCTGCAGGCTATGGGACAAAGCGACAAATAAAAAACTTGACAAAGATAGATTCCGCCAAGATTTGGGCAATCTAAAAGAGGCTTATGAGGAAATCCTAAAGCGCATTCAAGGCTAGCAAAAAACCTAAAACAAATCCGCAAAATCTAATTTCAAGGAATTACAATGAAAGCAAAGGTAACTATCTACCTAAAAGAAGGCGTGCTAGACCCTCAAGCAAAAGCAATCCACAATGCCATAAAATCCTTTAATATTGATGAGATAAAACAAGTCAGCATAGCAAAGCAAATAACGCTAGATTTTGGTTCTTGTGATAAAGACAGCGCACAAAACCTAGCCCAAAAAATTGCCAAAGATTTGCTAGCAAATCCTGTGATTGAGGATTATGCGATAGAAATGTTAAAATAGAATCAAAAAGAGGATAGAAATGGTAGCAATAGCGCGTTTTGCTGGGACAAATTGCGAATTTGATATGCAATATGTGTATGAAAAGATTTTGGGAGTGCCCTGTGAGATTGTCTGGCATAAGCAAACGCACTTGCCAAGCGGGACACGCCTAGTGGTGCTAGCAGGTGGATTTAGCTATGGAGATTATCTAAGAAGTGGAGCGATAGCGAGATTTGCACCTATAATGAGCGCGATAAAAGATTTTGCAAAAAATGGTGGCAGAGTGCTTGGCATTTGCAATGGATTCCAAATCCTAACGGAGGCAAATCTTTTGCCCGGTGCGCTAAAGAGAAACAAAGACTTGCACTTCATATCTAAAAACCAAAACCTAATCATCACAAACACTCGCAATGCCTTTTTGCGCGACTACAAAAAAGGCGAGGTAATCACTTTGCCCATAGCCCACGCTGATGGGAGCTATTATTGCACCGCACAAGAGCTAGAGAAGCTAGAAAAAAACGAGCAGATTTTGCTAAAGTATGAGAGTGATATAAATGGCTCTGTGGGGCAAATCGCGGGGATTTGCAATGAGGATAAAAATGTCTTTGGGCTTATGCCACACCCAGAGAGGGCGTGCGAGAAGCTACTTGGCTCACAAAGTGGGCTAGCTATGCTAAAATCCATACTAGATTTTCGCTAAAAGCCCACAAATCTAAAAACCCAAAAAGCCTAGAATCTAAAAAAGGGGAAAAAATGACACTGCAATCAAAAATACGATTTTACACACAAATACGCAAAAAAAAGATATTGCCTAGTTTATCTCTTGCTCTATTTTGCGCTTTTGTTGGATTTTTTGCTACCCCCTCTAATGCAGAGCAAAACACACAGCCCCCCCAAAATCTAGATTCTCCACAAGCTGCCCAAATCCCCCAGACTTTGGAGCAAATCATCGAGCAAGATATACCAAATAATGCTTTGCAAAATATGCAGCAGAATTTGGAGGCTTTGCAGAATTTCCCGCAAGAATCTTTGCCCGATGAGAGTGCGCTAGGGTTTGGCAATGATGAGGGAAATATAAACGCCCCACAAAATCCCCTAAATTCTCAAGCTATCTATGCAAGCCCTGATGAAAAGCTACTCTTTGTGCGAAACGCCACACAAGAAGCCCTGCTAAATAAAACTATCTATGTTGGGCAAAAAATCCCTATCACTTACAACGCGCTATTTTTCAATGGTGCAAGCCTTAGCCAAAGTGCATTCCAAGACAAAACAGCCACAAACAAAATCGCACTACAAAATCCGCTTGAGACTTGGCAAAAAGATTTAGAATCTGCTCAAAAAGGCGAAGATGTCTACACTATCACTTATGTGTTTAAAATCAAATCTGCCAACGCGATAATCCCGTCATTTGAAGTGAGTGCGATAAGCCAAGACGGAGGGATTATTGATTCGTTTTTGGTAGAATCTATCGCGATAAACGCGCTTGACTTGTATCAAAACAAGCGATATGTGGGCGTGGTGGCAGATAGATTGGAGCTAGGTGCTTACAAGGCGCGAAGCTATGATGATGAGCACAATCTAGTGGCGTTTGAGATAAGTGCTAGCAATGCAAATCTAGAGGATTTTAAGCTCCCGAGTGTAGAAAAGCAGGGCATTGAGAGGTCAAATTTTTCAACTCCAGAATCTAGTGCGATTTTTTATGCACTTATCCCCAAAAATATCCAATCAGTGAGTTTTGAGTATTTTTCTTTAAGCAACAATCGCTTTGAAGAGATTAGATTTCCTGCGATTCCAAATGCACAAAGCACAGAATTTCAAGAGGACTTAAAGCCAAAAAACACTTACTTACTCTACACTGCGCTAGGGATTTGCACGCTAGGGCTTATATGTGTGGGCTTAGGCTTTGCTTTCAAAGCACCGCTTAGGTATGTTTTTTGGGCTTTGGCAGTGGCGATTTTTGCCTATCTGCTACATTATCTACTTTATACCAAAAACGGCATTGTAAGCCCAAATAAGCATATTTGGATTCTCCCTACGCACAATTCCACATTGCTAGAAACCACCACAAAACCTATCGAAGTCAAAATCATAGGCGAATATAGTGGGTATTATAAAATCATTACCCCTGAAGAAAAAGTCGGTTGGGTAAAGCAAGATGATGTCGAGTAAACTAAAATCTAGCAATCCAAAATCCAACCTGCCCAAAAGCGAAAAGAAAAATAAAAGCCAAAAGGGATAAAATGCTTATAAAAGAGATTTTTTACAAAGCAAAAGGCATATACGAAACAATCGTCATAGCCGTGGGGCTTGCGTGCATTATGGTGGGGATTTATTTCACAAAGCACAAAAACAATGCCTTTGGGGCGCGCAGGACTTGCAAAATCTTTTTTTGGCTATCTCGCATACGACTAGAAAAAGTCGGCGAGTTTGATGAAAGCGCGGAGCTAATCATTATGAATCATCAAAGTGTCGCAGATATACTCTGCCTTGAGGCATACCACCCACGAAATATCTGCTGGGTGGCAAAAAAAGAGCTCGGCGAGATTCCCTTTTATGGATTTGCCCTGCGAGGTCCACAGATGATTTTGATAGATAGGGAGGATAAGCGTGGATTGGCATTGCTACTAAAGGTAGTGAAAGAAAAACTTAGTCAAAATCGCCCTATTGTGATATTCCCTGAAGGCACTCGAGGCAGGGGAGGAGAGCGATTTTTGCCATTTAAAGCAGGGGCAAAAATCATCGCAGAAAAATACAACCTAAAAATCCAACCAATCGTGCTAATAAACACGCGCAAAATCTACAACACTTCACCTTTTGAAGCGCGAAGTAGTGTCGCTAGAATGGTGCTTCTAAAGCCTTTTCATATCAATGAAATGCCAACTAAAAATGTATTTTTTAGCCAAGCAAAATCTAGCCAAAAATATGTAGCTAGCACAGATGAAGCGCAGCAAACAAACGATGCTGCTAGGGCTGATAAAAATGATTGGTATAAAGAGCTAGAAAAAGTGATGCAAGAAGTGTATTTGGAGCATTATAAAGAGCTAAATTGAGTAATCGCTTTTGGCAAATGCGAGATTTTGCCTATTTTGTGTTTATTTTTTGTTTATTTGCCTATCATTTGTTACTTATTGTTACCTCATAACTTTGTTTTTTTTTTTTTTTTTGAGCGCAAATATTGCATTTTTAATATAAAAACGCTATATTATCACAAAGTTTGCGCTAAATGGAGTTTGAAATAAGGAGGCAAACAAGATGAGCAAGGACAATAAACACCAAGCCAATATCATTACCGTAGCCAACCAAAAGGGTGGCTCGGGCAAAAGCACCATAACGATTAACCTAGCCGTGAAATTGCTAGAGTTTTCTAGCAAAGTGCTCGTTATGGATACCGACCCACAAAAAAGCATCGAGACTTTCACAAATATCCGCGAAAGCGAAGCAAATTCTAAGAAAAATCTACGATACTTCACGCTTTCAAATCGCACAGGCAATATCGCAGAATCCCTAAAACAATTCCTTGAACTCTATGAGTATATCATTATCGACACAGGAGGCATAGACAGCCAAGAGTCGCGCAAGGCTATGCTTTATGCGGATTCTATTATTTTGCCTACCACGCCATCACAGCTTGATGTCGATGTATTGCAGACAATGCTACAAACTCTCACAGAGATAAAAGACATAAATGATGAAGTAAAGATTTTGATTTTGATGAATAAGATTAGCACGAATGTATTTCTTGGCAAGGATTTGCTAGAATACAAAAAAACCATTGAAAAGATTCAAAAGAATCTTGGCGTAAAAGATGGTTTTTATCTTTTAGAGAGTGTGCTAAAAGAGCGTATCGCATACAAAAGAGCTATCAGCGAGGGGCTTGGTATCTCTGAATACAGCGATGCGAAAGCTAGAGGCGAGTTTGAGGAGTTTTTTGCAGAGTTTGCAAAGATTGGGGATTTGCAGGCTTTGAAATCATCAAACTCTAAAAAGAAGAAATAGCTTAAGTGCTAGGCTTCAATCCCCACTAAATTCACTAAGGAGACACAAATGGAAAAGACTCAAAGCCCAAAGGACAAAATCAGCAAGATTGCTAAAATAGAAGGTAGCCAAAAAGCGCAAAAAATCATTGCAAAAGCACCTCAAACAAGCTCAAGTAAGACTAAGTCATCTACAAGGACTTCAAAAGTAGCTACAAAAGCAAAGGCAAAAAAGCCACGCACTTTGACTAAAGCAAAAACCACAGCAAAACAAGCTATCAAAAAGGTGGCAAAAGGAATCAAAAAAGACTTGTCTTTCCGCGTAGATGAGAAATCGCTAGCAAAAATTGAAGCGTTTTTCAAAGATTTTGCCAAAAAAGCAGAGGACAAAAGCGCGTTTATTGAAGAAGCAGTCCTAAAACCTATCAAAAAGACTGCCAAAAAAGGCAAAGCAAAACTTAAGAAACTAAAAAAATCTTAAAGCTATAAGGCTTTGGAGATATGACAACGATTTGAAGCCAACGGCTTTGAATCGTTTTTGGGATTTGACACATTAGCTACACTAAAATCTTAGATAAGTCCAAAGTTTGTTTAGGGGTTTTTTCTAGGGCTTTGACATTGCTAAGTTTTGGTGCTAGTTTTTTGGTGTGCCACTCGGACTAGATTTGCTTATGCTTTTCTCGCTTTTTAGCAAATTAGCAAGAATTTTTAAGCAGGCTTTGTCGCACGGAAATCTTAAGCAAAATCTAAAGTCCTCTTTTTTCTTTTGTTGCTCACACTCTATTTCACTATCTTAATATCTCTTGCGTTCTACCCGACTAGGACTTTTTAATAAAGCCCTTACAAAGCACTCAAACAAATGCTTATTTTTCTAAGATTCTAGGAAGTGTGATTCCCCTTTGTCCTTGATACTTCCCGCCTCTATCTTTGTAGCTTACTTCACACATTTCATCTCCTTGAAAAAACAACACTTGAGCTATGCCCTCATTTGCATAGATTTTGGCAGGAAGTGGCGTGGTGTTAGAAATCTCAATAGTGATATGCCCCTCAAATTCTGGCTCAAAGGGCGTAACATTGACAATAATCCCACACCGCGCATAAGTGCTTTTGCCTAGACATATCGCAAGCGTATCGCGCGGCATTTTAAAATACTCCACCGTGTGTGCTAGCGCAAAGGAGTTGGGCGGGACTATGCAAAATCCGTCTTTTGCCTCTTTGGTGATGACATTGTTTTCGTGGAAATTTTTGGGGTCTACCACCATAGAATCCACATTGCTAAATATCATAAACTTGCTTCCCACGCGAATATCATAGCCATAACTTGAAAGCCCAAAAGAAACAATATTTTTCCCCACTTGCTTTTCGCAAAATGGCTCTATCATTCCGTGTTCTAAGCTCATTTTTCGTATCCATTTATCCGATTTTAGCCCCATTTGGTGCTCCTTTTTGCATTTGATATTTTGGAGTTTAAAGATTGTTTTAGCTTTTGTTTTTGCTAAATGTGCTATTATACAAGATTTAATTTGCTTGAAAAAGGATTTTTGATGAATTTAGCAGACATCAAACGGCTTATTGAAATATTCAACAACAGCCAAATAGCAAAACTAAGCCTAAGAGAAGATAATTTTGAGCTAAAGCTTGACAAAAGCTACGCTCCCACTGCTCCAGCTACACCCGCCACACCTCCTCCACTTCCTAGCACTCCACTTGCCCAAGAGGTTTCTACAAACACAGCAAGTGCTACACCCACCCCAAGCGCACCCACACCACCCGCCACAAAGAGCGGAGATTTTATCACTTCGCCTATGGTTGGGACATTTTATCATCGTCCTAGCCCAGAGGCTGCTCCCTATGTCGCTGTGGGCGATACAGTCAAAAAGGGGCAAACTATCGGCATTATTGAAGCAATGAAAATAATGAATGAAATCGAAGCAGAATTTGACTGCAAAATCTTAAGCATAGAGACTGATGATGGGCAGCCTGTGGAATACGGTAGCAATCTCATAAAAGTGGAAAAACTCTAAATGAAGCCAGCAAAGCAAGCCAACACTTTGGCAAATAACCAAGACAGCGCAAAATCCCCAAAATCAAACGCCACAAAAACGCAAGGCGCAAAATCACAGCCAAAGCCAAAAAAACTAGAGCGCATTCTCATAGCCAATCGTGGCGAAATCGCCCTGCGTGCCATTCGCACGATTCAAGAGATGGGCAAGCAGGCAATAGCTATCTATTCTACTGCAGATAAAGACACGCACTATCTTGATGTCGCCGATGTCAAAATCTGCATAGGTGGGGCAAAATCTAGCGAGAGCTACCTAAATATCCCTGCGATTATGAGCACAGCTGCTTTAGTCGATGCGGATGCGATTTTCCCGGGGTATGGATTTTTGAGTGAAAATCAGCATTTTGTAGAGATTTGCGCTCATCACGGCGTAGAGTTCATAGGACCAAGTAGCGATGTAATGGTGCTAATGAGCGACAAATCCAAAGCAAAAGATGTGATGAAAGACGCGGGCGTGCCTGTCATAGAGGGGAGTGATGGCGCACTCAAAGACTACAATCAAGCCTACGAAGTCGCCAAAAAAATCGGCTACCCCGTAATCCTAAAAGCCGCTGCAGGTGGTGGTGGACGCGGTATGCGTATCGTAGAAGATGAAAGCCTGCTAAAAAACCTCTACCTTGCCGCAGAGAGTGAGGCTTTAAGCGCGTTTGGAGATGGCACGATTTATATGGAAAAATTCATCAACAAGCCCAAGCACATTGAAGTTCAGATTCTCGCTGATAAACACGGCAATGTGCTTCACATAGGGGAGCGCGACTGCTCTGCCCAGCGCAGACAGCAAAAGCTAATCGAAGAGACTCCAGCTGTGGTGCTTAGCCAAGAAGTGAGGGCAAACCTCCTAAAAACAGCTGTCAAAGCAGCTAAACATATCGGTTATGTAGGAGCGGGGACATTTGAGTTTTTGCTAGATTCCAACAACAAAGATTTTTTCTTTATGGAGATGAATACCCGCTTGCAAGTAGAGCATACAGTTAGTGAAATGGTAAGCGGACTTGACTTGGTAGAGTGGATGATACGCATAGCGGAGGGCGAGAAGCTACCTAGCCAAGATGAGATAGAGTTCAAAGGACATAGCATAGAGTGCAGAATCACAGCAGAAGACCCTGTGAAATTCTACCCAAGTGCAGGCAAAATCACGCAGTGGATAACGCCCGGTGGTGCAAATGTGCGGCTTGATAGCCACGCGTATGCGGGCTATGTCGTGCCTATGTTTTATGATTCGATGATTGGTAAGCTAATCGTGTGGGGCGAGGATAGAAACAAAGCCATTGCCAAAATGAAGCGTGCACTAAAAGAGTTTAAAATTGAGGGAATCAAAAGCACGATTCCATTTCACATAAAAATGATGAGCAATGCAGATTTTCTAAAATCCAAAATCCACACCAAATACCTAGAGCAGGATATGGAATAGTCTTTGCAAAAATCCAAAAGAGCAAAAATTTAAAAATCTGTGTTGATTTTTAGTGGGGATTTGCCTAAGGTTTTGGAGTTTTATAAGAGGATTTTAGATTTGTGATATAGATTTTGCTAGACTTTTTAGGCAAAATTTAGTCAAAATCCACAAAAGAGATAGCAAATGCAGATAGATTCTAAGCTAAAACCCCTACATATAAATGATGAAAAAAAAGCCACGCCCAAGTCAAAAGACACTGCCAAAAATGATGACAATATAGACACTGCTAAAGAGATACCCCCTCGCCACCTACTATCAGCAGAATCAATAAAAACTAAGCCCACGCCATTGCAAAAGCTAGATTCCCTCCAAAATCCAAGCAACACTCCAAGCCACAACCTAAACGCTATAAACACCGCTCTAGGCGAACTAGAAGTGATGACAAAGTCCCTAAACACCCTCCAAAAGCACCAAAAAGTCTATGAAAAGCTCGCCCTAAAGCTAGACCAAGCCACAGAGGAGCAAGATGATGAAGCTATGCAGGCCATTGAGCAAGAAGCCCAAAAAGTCTATGAAAAAATGCAAGAAGCCTACAATCTCGCAAACTTTGGTGGCAAAAATGTCTTTGAAAAAACCTATACAAACCTCGTCCCAGAAGTCGCTATCTTAGGTAAAAAGGTAAATCCAAACACGCTAGAAATCAAAAATAGCGATGCCGTGATAGAATACGCTAGCTTGCTAAAAGAGCAAAAAGCCCAAGTAAAAACTGCGCGCAAAATCCTCTACAAACGCGCACAAAGTGAAATGGACGAGCTAGCAAAAACCGATAAAAGCTATGAGAAGCTAAATAGAGATATGTTACTAAGCGAGGAGTTCAAAGCCGCGCAAGGTGGCAGAGGTATCCGCGCCGAGCGAGTGCTACAACTGCTAAATTTACACTAGATTTTACTTTTTAGACTTGTTGATTTTATAACTGCACATTTTTTTGCCCCACCCTCCAAAAAGAAAAACAAATAATCACAATATAAGGATTTTTATGCAAAAACATATCCCTGTTTTGTTGCGTGAAGTGCTTGATATATTTGCGCCTGTATGCGTAGCAAATGCAAATAACAATCCCGTGATAATTGATTGCACTTTGGGGTTAGGAGGGCATACCCTAGAATTTTTAAGAGAATTTCCCTCTTTGGAAATCATCGCCATAGACAAGGATACACAAGCCATAGACATAGCCACAGCCTATGCCAAAGAAGCGGGACTAAGTCAAAGGCTTCACACCATAAACGCGCCTTTTTCACTTGGGATTGAGAGGGCGTTTGAGCTAGCAAAATCGCTAGATAGACGCATAGTAGGGGTTTTGGCAGATATAGGGGTTAGCTCTATGCAGCTAGATAGTAGCGAGCGTGGGTTTGGGTTTGGCTCTCACACACTTGATATGCGTATGGATTTGGCTCAAAGCAAAGACGCAAAATATGTGATAAACACATATAGCGAGTTTGAGCTAGGGCGTGTGTTGCGCGAGTATGGCGAGATAAAAGAGTATAAAAAGCTAGCCAAGTCTATCAAAGCGCGTATAAAATCTAGTGGGGATTTTGAAAGTGCGAGGGAGTTTAGCGAGTTTTTGCGCTCACATAGCTCGCACAAAGGAGGCAAAATCCACCCCGCTACACTTGCATTTCAAGCGGTGCGAATGGAGGTAAATAACGAGCTAGATGAGCTAAAAAACGCACTCTTTGCGCTAGAAAATCAAAGCAATGCTATGAGTGGCGCAAGGGTAGGGATTATCAGCTTTCACTCACTTGAGGATAGGATAGTCAAAGAGACTTTTAGGCAGTGGGCTAGACCGTGTGTGTGTGAAGCAAGTGCGATGAAATGCGTATGTGGTGGGGATAATGCCAAAGGAGAGATTCTTACCAAAAAGCCACTCATAGCCAGCGCAAAAGAAGTAAGCACAAACCCCCGCTCACGCAGTGCCAAACTACGAGCATTTGCGTTTAGGCAATAAACATTTAAGTATTGCTAGAAATGAGATTTTCTAATTTGGCTAGAAAACCTTATAACATAGCCTAAAATGATAATATTTAGATTTTGCCTTTATCGCAAATAAGCTATCTCACATTTAAAAACATAATAAATTTGTTTCTCTAATGACTAGCGCAAAATCTTTTTACAGAATGCTATGAGAATTTTTAAGATTCTCATAGCAGATAGCATTAGATGAGAAGCGTGGGATTTGCACTAAAAATCATACTGCAAGGAAATATAATATCTCCTGCCCTCGCGGATATAGTTATAGTGGTTAGCCCAAGTCAATGTCGTCCCATTATTGCCACCCATATAGCTTTGGTAATCCACAAAATTACGATTAAGCAAGTTATACACCGCAAATGTTATACGCAGATTCTCCGTAGGCTTGCCATACACGCCTAAATGCGTGAGATATATCGGCTTATAGTATTCGCCAAGCGCAGCTGCGGCGGTATTTGGCGTGTTTGGATTGCCTCGATAGAGATGCGTTTTTACCTCCTGCCTTATGTATGCACCGAAGTATTTGCTATCATAGTTTAGGCTCGCATTGACACTATGAAGCGGGACATTAGTAAGCCTTTGGTCTGTGCTCCCTGTCGCGCCCTGTGCGGTGCGAGATATGTAGGTGTGATTAAATGTATAAGCCCCATTTAGACTTATCTCGCCATACCCCACCTCGATAGGTCTAAGCCCAAGTGCCACTTCCGCGCCATAGGATTTCGCCTCGCCTAAGTTTGCATAATATGAACAGGTATACTGCCCTGTCGCGCCACAAATTTGCCCAGTAGTGCCTACCACTGTGCCTTGTGCAAATCCTCCAACGCTTGTGATTCTGTCTTTAAAATCTGTGTAAAATCCCGTAACACTTAGATTAAAAAAGTCATTATCAGTAAGCAGCGAAAGTTCATAAGTTACGCTTGTTTGTGGAGTAAGGTTTGGATTCCCATAGGTTGGCTGTGCTCCAGAGGCAGAAAAGCTCACAATCCCATTTACAAGCTGATTGAGCGCAGGAGATTTATAGCCTGTGCTTACACCGCCCTTTAGCGTAAGCCAGCCATCAATGATATTATAGGCAATATACGCGCGGGGAGAGAAATTGCTCCCAAAAATGGAGTTAAAATTCCCTCGCCCACCAAGTGTCAAAAACACTCTATCAAAGAGCGCGAACTCGCCTTCAGCATACACCGCACCGATATGTTGGTCTTTTAGAGAGCTCGCACCTTGCGCGACTACTGCTAGGAGATTATCATTAAAGGTGTTATACCAATAGCGCGCACCTACGCCTAGATTTAGCCCGACATACCGCCCGAAGTTAAAAAACATTTTGCTTTTGTGCTCGGCAATCACATCTTGCGCACGCAATTCTCTATCATCGCCCGCACTCACGCCATTAAAAGGACCTGTGGCAAGCGTGCCATTGGGGACACTTGTATTTTGTGGCACAGTGCGCCCATCATTTTCTGTGAGATTATACTGCACGCTATTATCCATTTTATAAGATTCAAAAATCGCCCCCTCATTGCGATAGTAATTCCCCTGATGAGAGAGAACCGCATTTGTTTGAAAAACATTATAATTTGTATCATAGCCATTTAGCCGTCTTAGATTTTCTGCTGGAGAGCCCGGACGCCAGCCTTGCGACCAGTTTGAGAGCAGCAGTCCATCAGAGTTATCAAAAAGCTGTGCGCCGTAGTTTAAGTCCAAATACACGCTATCTCGAGCAGAGCCACCCACAGATTCTAGAGAGTTCCACTGCAAGCGTCCACCGATAGTATAAATTTGTCCGGGCGCAATCCCCACAAGCGTGCTGGCTTGCGCATTATTTGCATTTAAATGAGGCAAAACAAGGTTTTGCAAAGGCACACCAAACCTCGCGTATTGAGAGCCTCTCAAAGTAAGCCCCCAATTTTTCGCACTATTTAGCGGACCTGCGGTGTAGAAATTAAAGCCTTGTTGATGTCCAAATCGCTTTTCCTCTTGCAAAGTGGTGTTTAGCTGCAAGCTCGCACCCCATTTATCAAAACTTTTCTTAGTGATGATATTTACCACACCACCCATAGCATCGCTTCCATAGAGCGTGCTCGCAGGACCGCGTATGACTTCGATTCGCTCAATAGCACTCATCGGCGGGATAAAGTAATTTACCGCGCTTCCAAAGCCATTAGGGAAAAGCGCGTCTCCGCCCGTGCTGGAACGCTTGCCATCAATGAGGGTAAGCACATCGGTGCTCCCGCGAATAGAGATATTATACCCGCTTGTCTTTGAGACACCGCTATCTATGGACACCCCGGGCACATACTGTATCGCCTCGCCCAAATCCCGCACAGGACGGCTCATCACTTCTTTTGGGCTTACTGTGCTGATACTCGCTGGTGCTAGCGTGTAGTCTTGCTCAAACCCACCTGCGGTTACGACAACTTTTTGCAACTGCTTTGCTTCTAGGGTGTCGTATTGTTTGTCGTGCTTTATGGGTTTGTCATATCGCTTAGAGTTTTGGTGCTGTGAATTTTGGTGTTGTGAGGATTTTTGTGAAGCGGTGCTTTGACTAGAATCTACGCTAGAGCTAGAATCTGCATTAGAATTTGAATCTAAGCTAGAATTTTGATTAGATTCTGCGCTAGATTCTTGGCTAGGGCTTGGGTTAGATTCTGTGCTAGATTCCAAACTAGAATCTTTAGTAGAATTTGCTCCTACTTCATTTAGTGATAATCGCATTTTTGTTTCCTCTGCTTTTGTGGAGGATTGTATTTTTCCCCCTCCCATTACGGAGGAATCCACTTTTGTTCCCCCTCCCATTGCGGAGGGGGCTAGGGGGTGGGTAGAATCCAAGCTATGATTTTGTATGGAATTTTGAGCAAAGTATTTGCTAGATTGCTTTGCAGATTCTTTCATAGATTTTATAGAGTCTTTTGCACTCATTTCTTGCTTAAGCGGAGCTACCCCCCCCCCCCTCTCTCTCTCTCTCTCGTTATCAGCTAGGGCGAGGGAAGTAGCTAGGCTAAGGCTTAGTGTGAGTGCAACTGCTTTGCTAGAGATGTTTTGTTCTCTAGTCTTTCCTCTAGTTTTGCTAGGATTTTGGATTAGCGATTTTACTTTCATAAATGCTCCTTATCTTAAATAAATTTTTGTGTTTTATCTGCTAGTGCTAGATAAAACTCGCGCATTATAATCATTTAAAATAAAACTGCGCTTAATTCTCACTACACTCCCAAAATGAATATCATAATGAGAGAGATTCGCTTTTATGGGAATGTGTAGGTGTGATTTTGCAAAAAGTTAGATTTTGGTAAGTTTTGTTTGGCAAAGATTTCGTGCTATTTTTGTGAGCAAAAAGATAGAAATATCGCTCTTAGATTCCCCCAAATTTGCGGAACATATCGATAATTTTTACTTTGGTAAATGAAATTTGTGAAGTGAAAATGAAAAAATTTGGGAAAATTGTAAAAATTCGTAAAAATTTAGTGAAAACAATATTTTTTCGCAAAAATACTAGGGATTTCTTTTGGCAGATTTCAAAATACCAAGCAATTTCAAGCATTCGATAAAATCTGCAATTTGAGTGATGAAGTTTTAAGAAGTCAAAGTATTTTAAAAACAATGCAAAATCTAGTAGAGGTATTTTGGTTTTTTTTAAGTCCCCCAAACCACCAACAAAAAGCCCTAAATATGCCAAACAAAGCAAAATCTAACAAAATAGGTTTATCCCCTAATGGATTACCAAAGGCTGCTCCCCAAAGACGCGCTTAAAGATGCAATCCACGCTTTTTGTGTAGTAGCCAAAATCAAAGCACTCCTTTATCGCCTCCTGCCCTATCGCGCTGAGAAGTTCAGAATCTGAAAGCAAATACTGCAAATACAGCGATTCCCCGCGCTCATTAAGCGCACTTTTTCCCTCCTGCAAATCCTGCCACACCTTCATCGCATTTCTTTGCACGATTTTGTAGGCATTTTCACGCGAGATTCCCTTTTTGGGTAGCTCTAGCAGCACGCGCTGTGAAAAAACAAGCCCACCTGTGAGGTTGAGATTTTTTAGCATATTTTTGGGGTAGATGAGAAGTTTATCTAGCAGGCTACTAAGGCGAGCGAGCATAAAATCTGTGGTGATGAAGCTATCTGGCAGGATAAATCGCTCCACGCTAGAGTGGCTTATATCACGCTCGTGCCACAGCGCGACATTCTCCATAGCAGGCAGGGCAAACCCCCTAATCACGCGACAAAGCCCCGTGATATTCTCGCTTAGCACGGGATTGCGCTTGTGAGGCATAGCACTACTGCCCTTTTGCCCCTCCTCGAAAAACTCCTCCGCCTCATACACTTCCGTGCGCTGCAAATGTCGAATCTCCACAGCGATTTTCTCACAACTACTTGCTAGCAGGGCTAAGTCCGTGATTACCCGTGCGTATCTATCGCGCTGGATTACTTGATTGCTCACAGGAGCGGGCTTTAGTCCTAGCTCTGCGCACACGAGCTCTTCTAGCTCTATTGGCGTGTGGGCGAGATTTCCCATAGCACCGCTTAGCTGCCCCACGCTGATGAGCTTAAGAGCAGATTCTAGAGAATACAAATGTCGCCCCATCTCATCATACCACACCGCGCACACAAGCCCAAATGTGATAGGCTCGCCGTGAATGCCGTGGCTTCGCCCCACCATAAGCGTGTCTTTGTGCTGATAGGCTTTTTTCTTTATCACTTCGCGCAAATCACGCACGCCCTGCATAATGAGCTTTAGAGAATCCCTCATCTGCAGTGCCACCGCTGTGTCGATACAATCGCTCGAAGTAATGCCATAGTGAAACCACCGCGACTCCTCGCCCAAAGACTCCGCTACACTCGTGGTAAAGGCGATTAAATCGTGCTTGGTAACCGCCTCAATCTCATCAATGCGCGCTATGTCAAACTTCGCGTTCGCGCAGATTTTCTCACAATCGCTATCAGGGATAAGCCCTAGCTTGTTCCACCCGCGCACCAGAGCCTTTTCTACCTCTAGCCACGCGCCATACTTCGCCTCTGTGCTCCATAGTGCTTTCATCTGCTCTCTTGCATATCGTTCTACCATTCATCGCTCCTTTTGTGGTTGGTTGTTTTTGTCTTTTAAGCTGTATCGTATTTTGTCGTATTGAAGTGATTTTGGCAAGGATTTATATTGTTGTTTGGCATATTTTTCACGCAAGAATTATTTGCCTACTTTTTCCACACAATATGCCCATTGATATTGTGCTTTTCATACACTTCAAGCACTCTTTTAGAAAAGCAACTAGCCCTTTATCATCATTTTCCTTTGCTGTTTCAAGCATTTGTATAAACATTTTCTTACCCGTTTCGGTTTGCTTTAAATTTTTCTTTAAAAAATTATGCCTAGCACACAGAGTTTGCCCATTTTGTAAAGTCGCTTTACCGCCCAAATCTTTTGGCTTTATGTGGTCTATGTGTAGCTCCACGCCCTCTTTTTTGCCAAGTCCACAAATCACGCATTTGTAATTATCCCTCTGTAAAATCTGCTTTTTCAAAGCGGGGCTAAAATCCTCCAAATCCTCCCTTAAATGCACCATTTCAGGTTCATAGCGATACACACCTTTGGCGATTTTTTGCAAATACCCTTTTTGGTGCAAACTCCTTATGCCTCTATCGGGGTCGCGAAACACCTTACCCGTGCGTTTTTGCCACTCATTTGTTACCCAATCCACAACTTCAGGGTGCGAAATGTCGCGCTTAGGATTTGCCTTAAAAAATTCCATTATCAAATCAAATTGTGAAATGTGCCTTTTATCACTCATTAAAACAATCCTTTTTCTTTTTGAATCGTTTGCAAAAAGCGATTTTTGGCAAGTTCGCAGTAGCTTTTGTCTATCTCGATTCCGACAAATGTGCGTTTGTTGAGGTGGCTTTCTATCATAGTTGTGCCAGAGCCACTAAATGGGTCGCACACGACATCGCCCACAAAAGAAAAAAGTTTTATACACCGCTTTGGTAGTTCGCGCGGAAAGGGCGCGGGGTGTCCTACGCGCTTTTTGGATTCGCCATTAAAGCTCCAAAGTCCATTTGTCCAAGCCATAAATTCATCTTTGTTTATGTCGCTTACGCCTTTTTGGGATTTTTTCCACTCGCCTTTATAAAGCACGAGGATTAGCTCCACAGGCGCGATGACATAAGGTGCAGACGCGCTAAGCCAACTACCCCAAGCCGTGCGGCGCGAGATATTGCCCTCATTCCACACGATTGTGCTGTGGTATTTCCACCCGATTTTTTTGGCAAGATTTGTCAAATCCGCACCCACGCTTTGCTGTCCGCCCTTGTTTTTATCAAGCGGTATATTAAGGCAAAATCTACCCCCATCTTTTACCCAAAGATAACAATTTTTAAGCCATTTTTCACAAAAACCTAAATAAGCCTCATACTCGCCCTTATCGTCATTTGAGTTATATTCTATGCCGACATTATATGGTGGGGAAGTGATGATTAAATCAAGGCTTTGCGGAGCTAAAAGTGAGCATTCAAGCACAGAACTCTCATACAAAGCGACATTTTTGTGGCTAAAAAATGGCAATAGTTTTTGTGGCTTTGTTTTTTTTAAATTCGTTGATTTTACTTTTGTAGTGATGAATGCCAAATCTGCATTTGATTCGACAATATCGCTGTTTGTGTGTGAAACCAAAGTCATTTATGCCCTTTTAGATATTTTGCGTAATTATACTAGATTTTCTCTATATTTGTTTTTGCCAAATGATTAAATCCCTTTTGTCGCCACTTTAGCAAAATCTATTTGCTTTAAGCATCTAGCGCGATTTTTTGCGTGGCATTTGTGTGCTTTGATTCCACCACATTTAGTTTGCGAGATTGCACTCGCTTATAAACCTCCCCAAATTCACTTCCAAGCATAGAATTTTCCAAACTGCGCTGACTAAATAAAAACCGCCCATCACAGACAAATCCTAGCTCCTCCCAATCCACATTATTTAGCATTTCACATAGCATTTTCAAATCCTCCAAATCCCCCTTAAAGCGTGGAAAAACCGCCAGCACAGAGCCATCATAAGCCTTGCAGGGGTGTAAGAAAAAGGGCTTTTTATTGCGCGTTTTAGCATTTACATAGATTCGCGCTTCATCGCTTTTGTGGTAGTCGCGCCCCCATTCCCACCAATTATTTTCATCAAATTTTTTGATTTTGCGCTTCAAAAGCTGTGGCTTAAAGCCTTGCAAATACGCGCTATTTTTGCCAAACTCGCCATAAATCATCTTTTTTGTTTTGCCACTTTTTGCGCTGTGGGAGCACACAAACTCTACATTGCCAAACTCATCATTCGCATAGATTTTATCCGCGCCACTTACCGCGCCCACCTTGACAAAAAATAGCGCGTTAAATGGAATTGTGTAGCGATTTTTAGTTAGCATTAGCTGTCCATTGACACAGCTAAAATTACGCGCTAGATTTACTTTGCGCGAAAAGTCTCCCTTCTCAAAGCGCCAAATCACACAATTTGGCTGTGCTTTATCAAAAATCCTTTTGTCCCCCAGCTCGACAAAGTCTGTGATACTACCTTGCGCGAAAAGAAACTCATTTAGCTTCACACTCGCCGTGCTTTTTAAGAAATTGCGTGGCGTGATGAAAATAAGCTCACCGCGCTCCTTTAGGTGCAACACGCATTTGTAAATAAAAAAGAGATAGAGATTGGTTCGCATATCAAATATCGCGCTAAATGGCTTTAGCAGGGATTTTGTCGAATCAAGTATGTCTTGGTAGCGCACATAAGGCGGATTGCCGATTATCGTGTCAAATTTCTCACTCACGGGGTAGCTAAAAAAATCTATGTTTAGGAGTTTATCTTGCGGTTTAAAATCTAGATTCGCGAATGCTTTAAGCGCGTTTGTGTCAATCTCTATGCCGACTTTGTTGCTTGGGAGATTTTGCCAAAACGCCCCATTGCCACAGCTTGGCTCTAAAAATCGCGGATTTTGCGTGTGCTTCACACTGCGCACAAGACTAAGCATATCGCTAACGATATGTTGCGGGGTAAAAACCTGCCCTAAATGCGTAATGTCAAGCTCAAAATCACTATTCACAAAAATACCTTTTGTATGATAGATATGCGTCTGCACGGAGTTTTAGCGACTTTTCAAATGTGCCTAGCAAAAAGTCCTTTGCCTCACTAAAATTGCGTTGTATTATCTCACGATTCGCGTCCCATTTTGCCTGAAATGGTAGGTTATTGCCATTTGGAATAATGTGCTTTAGACTCTTTAGCGAGGTGGCAAAAATATCACGCGAATCCTCTTTATTCACAATGAGAAAGTAATAATCTTTGGAATTTTCTTGCAGATTTTGCTTTAATGTGCGAAAGTAAGTCTCCCAATCCACACCATTACTAAATGGTGAAATCTGCCCTGTGAGTGCGTAGTAGATTCCAAGTTTGCAGTTGAGATTATCTGTTGTTTGCGTGGTGCTTACCTTGATATTGACAGGATAAAACGCGCCCTCCACCTCAAAACTAAAATCCACCCAATCGCGCATATTAGGGCGATTTATCGCAAAATTTGCTTCTAGCAGATTAAAAATCTCATCTTCGTTAAACGCAGAATTTATGCGCCCATCTCGGCTACTTCTGCTTAAATGTAGATTTTGCCTTTGCAAAAACGCAACCATTTCACAAAGTAAATTTTTGCATACAGCCCTTAGCTAGTTTTGATACTTTGAGGCGAGCATTTTATAGCGTAGTAGCATTTTATCAAAGGCATTTTGGATACTATCTTTTGCTTCATCAAAAAACGCACTAATGTCATTATGTGGCAAATGCAGTGCTGCTATCATTAGATTTTGGCAGATATGAGCTAGACTTCCCTCAAAGAGAATCCCAACAAATGGCGAGTTTATCGACTTTTTGGCGTTTATGGCAAATATCATATCCACCCACTGAAATAGCTCTTGTTTGGTGGTAATAGTGGTATTTAGCGCGTTTGAAAGTTTGGATTTAAACTCTTGTATTTCTTGGAGATAAAAATCCTCTCTAAAATCGCTAAAAATAAGTTTTTTATCCTCTTTGAAATAGCCCTTTATTTGCTTTACAAAGGTGGATTTTTTATTTTTTTTCAAGCTAAACTCACTTATCTTGCTAGGACGCGCACCCTCTATATAAGCACCCTCGCCTAGATTTAGCACCATTTTTGGCTTTAGAGATTTTATCGCGTTTGTTATCATTTGGCTTGATAGCAAAAAGATTGAGTCGCTATACACTTCGTGGTCAAAATTCCCTCGCACGCGCAAAGCATTGCTTGGCAAGTTTGTATCCTCATCTCCATAGGCAGAGTTGCTAGCGTGCTTAGCCCTCCCCTTTATGTAGCCACAATCAAGCCCACACATAAGCACTTCATTCCCTAGCTGACAAGCAAGCGCAAATCCCGCATTTCCCACAAATGGAGCGCAAAACTCCATAACAAAAGGGCTTTTAAACATATATCCACTCGCACTTCCCCCACGCATAAATAGATATTTTTCACTTGCTAGATTTAGCGCACTAGGATTTACCATATTTCCACATAGCAATGGGGTTTTGCCAAGTATTGGGGAGAGATATTTTTCTAGATAATCCACGCGCTCAATTTCGATTTGGAAATCTGGCTCTACCCCCGCTTCTTTTAGTGGCTTTATCGCTGTCCCGCAGCTAAAAATTATCATATTTGCTTGATTTTCGCGCAAAAACTCCAAACTAGAATCTAGGCTAGCACCATTTCCAACCACGCAAATAGGCATATCCACACGCTTGGGATTTACAAGAAATAGATTTTGCTTTTCTTTGCGACTTTTTGGTTTGGCTATATTCTTTAGAGTATTTTCTATGCCTATCATCTCATCTTCAAAGCTCCCCCAACCTCGTGCATTGCTAGCGTATTCTTCATTTACGATTTGCATAGCTGATTCTATTTTTGGGCTTTTGTAGAGATTGATTTGTGCGCGTAGGAAATTATTTGTGATTTTTTGGCGAGCAAAAAAGTTGCGGATAAAAAAGCGATTTACCAAGTCTTTGACGAAAAGATAGCACGCCCCATCACTTACGCGACTAAAAAGTCTAGGATAATCCACGAAGTAGCAACTTACGCGGAACATATCAAGATTTTCTTCAAAAATCAAAAGTGAGTGAAAAAACACTCCCCTCTCAATGATAAACTCCAAAAACATTCCACCAAGTAGTCCAAAAATGCAAGTTGAGGGCATAAAATCTTTGCTTAAAAAATACTCTTTGATTCCATCGTGCTTAAATAATAGCTCTATAAAATCATTGCACGCTTGCCCTGTGATAGGGAATTTGCTCGTATCCATTTTGTCCAAAAAAATGCCATTAGAGTGAATCGTCCATTTATCATTTTTGAGCGGAGAGAGGCTTAGGGCTTCATTTACGCTTACCATAGTAGAGAGAGAATCAGCCAATGGATATGAAAGCTCGCTAGTAGCGAGGTTTATGATATTTAAGCCTTGCTTATTTATGAGGAGGTTATATTCTGTGGGGGGTTCTTTTAGTGCGTCAAAAAGCTCGGGCGAGGTTTTTTGGAAATACTCCATATTTTTTGCAAAACGCACGGATATTTCTTTTTGTATCGCTTCGTAATCATTGGATTTTAGCACTTCAAGCAGCATTATGACAACCCCTTTTTGGATTTTGTAAGTGGATTTCAGATTTTTCTAGTTAGCCAAGCCTAATTACATAGCCAAAAGCCTTTAACCAAATGCCTAATATTGTAGCGTAGAATCAATAATACTCAATCGCTAAATAAGCACATAAGCAATTTGTGATTTTAGGCGCACGCTAGCGAGACAAATCTAGCTTAAGGCTCAAGTGTGATTGAGGGAAATAGGCGGATAGAAAATCCAGATTCTCCCAAAAGCTCGATATATTCATCATTTCCTTGCACCATAAATTTACCGATAAAGTTTTTGATAAAAATCGCTTCAATCCGCTCTGCCTGCATAGAATCACACGCTTTTTTTGTAACCCCTCCTCCCTCTACTACTATCATTTTGCCACCACCTGCTATTTGAAAGCTAGCAAAAAAATTATTGCACCCTGCTATGCCTGATACGCTACTTCCGTTGAAAACTAGATATGCGTTTTCTATGTCGTTTGGAATGATGATTTCATACTCTCCTACTCGCATAGAGTCTATCTCCCATTTTTTTTGCGATATGAGTGAGTAGGCATTTATCCCTAGTATATTTTGATAAGCATTTGCATTTGTAGCACTTAGCACTAAGACACTTAAAGCGCATAGAGCGATTTTGCAAGGGATTTTTAGTATCGCTAGGCACATATCATCTCCTTATAAGCCTAAAATCCAAATATAAAAGCTATGCTACTTAGCCAAGAGTGCCATACTAGCTCGCCTACACAAAGCAAATATGCCAAAATCGTAGCTACACAAAGGGCGAGTGAAAAAAGTAGATTCCACCACACGATTTTGGGGATAGAGTGATATATGTTGCGGATAAAATCACGCTTGCTATGATTTTTTAGCGCGAAAAACACCATATCAAAAAGCGCGAAAAACAAAAATACATAGCACACGCGCTTAGCATAGATAAAAATCACCATATAATATGCCTTTTTTACAAAGACAAGTCGCAACAATTCCAAAAAATCACTATTTGCGATGCTTAAAAGATTGGCAGGCATATCACTCCAAACACCCAAAAGCAAGAAGCTAGGATAAGCACACACTAGATACAGCACAAAAAGCAGGGCATAGTTTTGCAAAATCTTATAGCGCACGCTCAAAACCGCGCATACAAATAGGGTGCAAATCCCCAAAAGATTTGCACCAAATTCCACTACCAATCGCACCAAAGGCACAAAAACAATCATTATATAATTTAGCACAGAGCTAGATTCAGCCGTGCTTGAGCTAGAAATATGCTCTATGGAGCTAGGTAGGGCGATAAGCAAAATAACCACATAACAGGCAAATATAAGCAAGTCTTTTGCCTTGTAGTTGTTTTCTCGTGCTTGATGAATGGAAGTAAAAAAAGCGGAGTAAAATCTTTTTTTCAAAATCTTTGTCCTTATGCTTTGTTTTTGTGTGTCAAGTATATGCCAAAACATGCGACATAAACGCACTATTTGGCTTTAGTAGCGACTTTGGGCTTTTATCTCTTGGAGGATTGCTTTTGTCTCATCATTTGGTATAAATGTATTTTGCCTCACTTCTATGTGCAAAAGAATGTCATAGACTTGAGATTGCATACTGACTTTTTTTATCTGTATGGGGAGGTTTATCACCGCACTTGAGCTAAGAGAGTCAAGTTTGTCAATGAGTTTCCAAATGTTATCCACGCTTTTTGTTTGTGTTTTAAAAGCAAAAGTTATGCTTCTTGTGCCCTCATTTGGAATCTCACTTTGGCTTACTCTACGCATTTCTTTTATAGTCAAAAATTTTGCAACAAGTGCTTTTGTCTCTGCTTGTGGGTCGGCGTTTTGGAGCTTGGATAGAGCGTTTGTGTTTAGGTTTGCAAAGTCATCAAGTCGCTGTTTTGCCGCGCTGTATCCTCTAGCGATTTCCTCATAGATGAGCCTTTCTTTGCGCTCTATGATGTATTGGGATTTAAAAGATTTCATCGTAGGGAGAATATAGCTACTAAAAAACCACAAAATCCCTATTACATATAATGTCGTAAAGATAAGATTCCTAATAACAAGGTCAGGGCTAAAGCTTTGTGATATTTCTTGCTTTGACTGCTTGGGAGGGAATTTTTTGGGTGGCATTTTTATCCTTTATGCCGCGTTTATGGTGCGGCTACTTGGGTGTTTTGGCTTGGCAATGGGATACTTGTGCTAATAGATATAAACTCATACCAGCCATTTGATAGTGCGTAAAAGCTCACATTTGAACGTCCAAAATTCGCTTTTAGTGGGTCTTGCAAAGCAAAATAAAAAAACTCTTTAGAGGGGGTTACGCCTTTTAAAGTTAGGGAGTTTTCATCTAGCTCCACAGAATGCAGTGTGATTTTATCAGGGATTAGATGAAGCAAGTCCGCTAGCTTATCACGGCGGATATTGTTTTTATCTGCTCGATTATGCACCAAAGTAGCTTCAAATACAAGTCGCTCGAAGTATTCATCAGTGAGCCCTATGCGAGCTCGCAAGATTTTTTGATTTTCTCTGTATTCCTCTGTGCGGATATTGGAATTGATGATTTCTTGCTTTAGAAACATATAAAACGCTACGAGGATAAAAGCAGTAACCAAAAAATAAAACCACCAAATCTTGGTTACTTTGGCGATGATATATTTTATCTTGGGACGGACAAAGCTAATTCTCATTGCTCTTTTCTCCTTAATTCTGCCTTGCTTGGTTTATTCTTCTCGCCCAAGTTCTCTTATGGCAAAATTCACAAGCAAAGTCGGCAAGTCAAAATCACGCTTCACAGATTCTATCATCACTTCTTTTGTGATGAAGTCATAAGCCTCATCGCTTAGCTTGCACGCATCCAAAAATATGATTCTATCGATAAATTCGCCGTTATAAAATGGATTTTGATAATACTCTTTTATGCCATCAAGCAATACTTTGCTTATGACAATAGCGCGGGGCATATCATCATAGTTGATTTTTTTCTCCTCAAGATTTGGGATAAACATATCAGTTTGGAGATTTTCCATAGAAGTTTCGCTCTCCATTTTTTCAAAATTATCAAAGTCATCATCAAGCGAGAAATCTTCAAAATTGCGCAAATGTAAGGTCGGGCGTTGCTGCTCTTCGCGATTTAGCGCACTTATCTCACTCTGTGCCAAAAAAAATCCAGAAAACAAAATCTGCTGCCTATTGATAACCATTAAAGCGATATTGCTCCTTTGCAAAAGCACATAGAGATTATTACCAAGTGTGGGATAGCTTAGCGAATTTGCTGCGATAAGCAAAAATGGCGAAAACACAAAATCCACACCATTTACAATGTCATATTTTCGCAAATAATCCCTTAGCAACGCTTTTTTGGCAAACACTCGACAAGTGCCAACGGTAATGATTTCGCATTCTTGTGGGCGGACATTTGCTAGGAAAAAATCCTTGCCATTTTTTTGGATTACCACGCCTTGTGCGAGGGATTTAAGTAGCACGCTTATGTAAGTGAAAGGATATTTTCGGCGATATTTGCGCACGATTTTTACCGCGTCCATTGGGATTTTGTTTTCCCCTGTTTTAAACTCTCGCACAAAAGATTCTATGGTGCGCCCCTTTTTTACGCGCACGACTTTGATAGCACAAGAGAGCGCATCGACATTTATAGAGATAAAAACTTTGCTAAAAAATGGCGAGACAAGTGAGTGTATCAATCCCATTTGGTGTCCTTTTTGGAGGTTTTTAGTGTTTTGCTATTTTGCTAAAGCCTCTTATCACAAAATTTATTTTGGCACGGTTTTTCAAAGATTTGATTTAAGAAAGATTTAGGCTAAATTGATTCTTATCTTGCAAAATTTTATCGATTTTGGCGACTTTGTCTTGCAGGATTTGCCTTGCTTCCTCAATGCTTAGGCTAGAATCAAGCCTAAATCCCTCAAATCCATAATAGCATATCTCTCCAAAAGGAAGAGGCAAGCAAAATCTGTCCCAAGTTTTAAACTCATAGTATCGGCTAGGCACGATACGACATAAATTGATTTTTTTCCCGCTTTTTTGTGCCATCATTATCAGCCCATCGGCTATATGATGATACGGTCCGCGTGGTCCATCCATTGCTATGCCTATATCTGCACCGCTTTTTAGGGCTTTTATGGATTGCATTAGGGCTAGCACACCACCGCGCTTACCACCAGAATCTGTGCTTCCACGAATGGTTTTCATACCAAACAACTCACACATAGAAGCTATAAGCCCACCATCAAAATGGCTTGAGCTGATGATATGGACATTATGCGTGTTTGGCTTAGAGCGCAATTTGCGATAAAGAAAAGGCATCATCAGCATTTCTCCGTGCCAAAAACAAATGACTACATTGTCATTTGCTAGATTTTCGTGCAAAAAAAATCGATTTTTGTTTAGCGCGTATAAAATCCAAGTGAGAAAAAAACCAAAGCGAGGGACAAAATAAGCGATAAGCCGTTTTTTTATATCCATAATGCGAGATTTTCCTTATGTGGGATTTAAGATTGTGTATGCGGTATTTTATCGCTTTTTGGGTATTTTGCAAAATTTTTGAAGTGTGTTTTAGAGATTTTATCACACCTTGTTGCGTCTTATGTTTGGCACATTTTGATACAAAAATACTATTTAATAATTTTTGTTTATTTGTGTGAGCAAAATTTACCAAAGTTTCATTATCATTGCGTTTTTAAATTCTGACCCAAAAGGGTAAAAAGGAGCAAAAAATGACTTTTGAAGAATCTCTAAACGCACGACACGCGTGTAAAAAATTTAGCGACAAAGCGATTTTAAGCCAAGGATTTGGATTTCATCTTAGAGGCAGGGCGACTTGCCCCCAGTGGCTATGGTTTTGAGCCGTGGAAATTCATCGTAGTGGGCAATGAGTATAGCGCGCAGCTAGCAAAATGCTGCTACAATCAAGAAAATGTCGCCACTGCAAGCTACAACATCGTAATCTTGGGGCGAATGGACTTAAAAAGCAAAGATGAGTTTGCTAGGGCACAGGTGAGGCGATTTGCCACTGATGATGCGCATTTTGAGCAGATTTTGGGCGTCTATACAGGCTGGGCGGATAAGCTAAGCGATGAGGAGATTTTCCACTTTAGCCAAACCCAATGCTACCTCCCGCTAATGCAAATGATGAATGCTGCGATTTTTAGAGGCATTGATTCTTGTGCGATTGGCGGATTTGAGCGCGATAAGGTCGAGGAGTTTTTAGGCATCAAAAAGCCCTTTGGCGTAGCAGTAGTCCTCTCTCTTGGATACAAAGCAAGCGAGCCACACCACAGCAAAAAGCGTCAAGACAAATCCCAAGTGATTGAGTTTTGGAAAAAATAGCTTTCGTAAAATGGCTTTAATGGAAAGATAAAAATCTTATTTTTCCATACTTTCGCGCTTTTTGCCAAATAGCTAAACCCACACAAAATCAAAAGCTGATTTTGTGTGGTTGATTTTGCAAACTTTTTATAGCCTTTTAGACTTGTTTAGGCTTGTAAAGTAAAGAATCCTTTACCCCCCCACAAACCCAACCTAATCAATCTTAAGCACCGCTAGGAATGCCTCTTGGGGCAAATCCACCTTGCCGATAGCTTTCATTCGCTTTTTCCCCTCTTTTTGCTTTTCTAGGAGCTTTCGCTTACGCGTTATGTCCCCTCCATAGCACTTTGCCGTTACATTTTTGCCCATAGATTTTACTGTTTCTCGTGCGATGATTTTAGAGCCTATGCTCGCTTGGATTGCCACTTCAAAAAGCTGTCTTGGGATTAGCCCTTTCATCGCTTCTACAAGTGCGCGTCCCTTTTCTTGCGCCTTGCTTCTATCTACGATGATTGAGAGCGCATCGACTATTTCATTTGCCACGCGAATATCTAAGCGCACCAAATCCCCCTCTCTAGATTCTATGGGTTCATAATCAAAGCTCGCATAGCCTTTCGTGCAAGACTTGAGCTTGTCATAAAAGTCCATTACGATTTCATTGCTTGGCAGGGCGTATTGGAGTAGCACGCGGTTTTGGGTTATGTAGTCCATTTTTTCTTGCACGCCACGGCGGTTTGAAAGCAGTGTGATGATATTGCCGACAAACTCGCTAGGCGTGATGATATTTGCTCGCACATAGGGCTCTTTGATAAGTGCGATTTTTTGCACTTCGGGCAGTTCGCTTGGATTTTGCACATTAAGCACATTTCCGTCCGTGCAATGCACTTCATACACCACCGTTGGCGCAGTGGCTATGAGGCTTAATCCAAATTCTCTCTCCAATCGCTCTTTTACCACTTCCATATGCAGCAGTCCCAAAAACCCCACGCGAAACCCAAATCCTAACGCCACAGAGGTTTCAGGCTCATAGCTTAGCGCGGAGTCATTAAGCGCAAGTTTGTTTAGCGCGTCTCGCAATTCCTCAAATTTATCCGTTTCTATGGGGTAAAGCCCCGCAAAGACAAATGGCTTAGCAGGCATAAAGCCCTCTATTGGCTCTTTTGTAGGCTTTTTTGCATCCGTGATAGTATCGCCCACGCGCAAATCCTCTAGCGACTTTAGCCCCAAGCACACGATACCGATTTCGCCACAAGAAATTTGCTTTGTTGGGATTTTTTGCACAGGGTGGGGGTAGTATAGGCTTAGCACTTCGTATTTTTTGCCCGTGCTCATTATCAGCACCTCGCTTCCTTGCGCGATATTGCCATCTTTTAGTCGCACAAGGGCTAGCGCACCAAGATAGTTATCAAACCACGAATCATAGATTAACGCCTTTGTGGGCGCGCCCTCATCTCCGTTTGGCGGGGGGATTTTCTCTATTATGGTTTCTATGAGATTTTGCACGCCTAAGCCACTTTTGGCACTCACTTGCAAGGCATTAGCACAATCTAGCCCTATGCTTTCCTCAATCTCTATGCTCACCTTTAGTGTGTCTGCGGCAGGCAAGTCGATTTTGTTTATCACGGGCAAAATCTCTAGGTTGTTATCAAGCGCGACATAGACATTTGCGATAGTTTGCGCTTCTACGCCCTGCGTGGCATCAACCACGAGCAAAGCCCCCTCACACGAGCTAAGCGAGCGCGAAACTTCATAGCTAAAATCCACGTGTCCGGGCGTGTCAATGAGATTGAGCGTGTAAGTTTTGCCTTTGTGCGCGTAATTTAAGCGCACACTTTGGGCTTTTATGGTGATTCCGCGCTCTTGCTCTATATCCATTGTATCCATCATTTGAGAGTGCATTTCCCTCTCACTTACCGCGCCACAAACTTGGAGGATTCTATCTGCTAGCGTGCTTTTGCCGTGGTCGATATGTGCGATGATAGAAAAATTGCGGATAAGATTTTGCATAATGCGCCTTAGCGATATTTTCGCAAGCGAGCCACTAGAGAATCCCCTATGCCCTGCACGCATTGCACAAGGATAATGATGACAATCACAGTGCTAAACAAAATATCGGGCTGATAGCCTTGAAATCCTAGTCGTATCGCTGTATCGCCAAGCCCGCCAGCTCCCACAGCACCGCCCATAGCCGAGTAGCCAATAAGCCCGATGATAGTGATGACTACGGCATTGCAAATGCTAGGCAGGGCTTCAGCTATCATCATTTTTATCACACCAAGTTTTGACGCGCCAAGACTTAGGCTAGCTTCTATAAGTCCTTTATCTACTTCATCTAGTCCCCCCTCAAATAGCCTAGCGATGAAAGGAATCGCCGCTATGGATAGCGGGATAATCGCCGCACTTGCGCCAATGCTAGTTCCTACAATAAGGCGAGATAGTGGCAAAAGCAAGATAATCAAAATGATAAAAGGAAAAGAGCGGATAATATTTACAACCGAGCCGATGATAGCATTTAGACTTTGGCAGGAAAAAATCCGCCCCCTTTTTGTTAGGCAAAGTAGCACTCCCAAAGGTAACCCAAAAATCACAGCAATGAGGGTGGAGATGCTAACCATATAAAGCGTGTCATAAGTGGGCTGTGAAATTTGCGTGTAGTTATAGATAAGTTTTTGTGCGATTAGGTTTTGTAGATTTTGGCTAGAATCATCTAGAGCAGATTCTAGATAATCTGCCTCACTAGAATCTATAAAAAACCCACCAAAATATGTGGCGATAAATGGACTAACTAAGCCCAAATAATCCCCAAAAGTAGAATCGATTTTTTGCGCACTAGAGTCAAGCGATATAGCAACTTCGCGCAAAAAATACTTTGGCAATTCTTGCGTGCTTTGTGGAAAATCTTTGGTGGGATTTTGCAAAGAATCTTTAGCTAGATTTTGCTCTTTGGCAGATTCTAGCGTGGCTAATTGCTTTTCATAGCAGATATTACTAAGCGTGCTTATATCACGCAAAAATGGTGCAACACTTAGGCTAAAAAGCACCAAAATCCCAAACGCAATAAACAAAAAGCGCACAAAAGCAAGCGATTTTTTAAGCACCAAACTAGCAGAAGCATTTGCTAGAAAATCTATCAATGCAAGGTTTGCAAAATCTAAAATTTGTTTTTTAGGCTTTTTTTTCATTCGTATCTTTTTCCTTATTTGTTTTTGCTGTGCTTTTTTTGGTTGATTGAGCGGGGTGGATTTGAGCGAGTTTTAGCTTGTTTGTAGGATTTCTAGATTTTGTATAATTAACCCCTTTTGCTTTAGGTAGTCTATGGCTAGTTCGTTTTGTTTATCTTGGCTAAATTCTACAAGCAAATGCCCGACTTTAGTCGTGCTAAGCGGTTCGATATTGCCTGCTAAAATGTTGATTTCTACGCCAAATTTTTGGACTATTTCTGAAATCAAAGGCTCATTTATATGCTCGCCTACAAAGGAGATTTTATAGACATTACTTGGATTTTTGATAAGCGAGTTTGCTCCATTGCTAAGACTTCCGCTAAAAAACTGCGCATCAAAAAGATGAGTAGGCATATATGAGAGTAGCTCGCGCGTAACCTCATTTCTAGGTGCGCTAAAAATCTCTTCCACACTTCCACGCTCAATAATCTCCCCCGCACTCATCACACAGGCTTTATTGCAGATTTGTCGCACGACTTCGATTTGGTGTGTGATAAGCACGATAGTAAGCCCCAAATCCGCTTGAATGCGCTTTAGCAACTCCAAGATAGATTTTGTTGTCTTGGTATCAAGTGCGCTTGTGGCTTCATCACAAAGCAAAATATCAGGGTGGTTGCTAAGGGCGCGAGCTATCGCCACTCGCTGCTTTTGCCCACCGCTAAGCTGACTTGGATAAAAATCCGCCTTATCACTAAGCCCGACAATCTCTAGTAGCTCTTTTACCCTAGAATCTATTTTTTTCTTATCCCACTTAGCGATTTCAAGTGCAAATGCGACATTGCCATACACGGAGCGTGAGGACAAAAGATTGAAATGCTGAAAAATCATACCGATTTTTTGGCGTTTTTTTTGTAGCTTGGCTTGAGAGAGGGTGAGGATATTTTCACCATTTATGAAAACCTCGCCACTACTTGGATTCTCTAAGCGATTTATGAGGCGGATAAGGGTTGATTTGCCTGCACCTGAATACCCTATGATTCCCATAATATCGCCCCTTGCCACTTCCAAATCAAGTGGCTTAATCGCGCAAAATCCGTTTGGATAGGTTTTTGAAACTTTGCGTAGAGAAATCATAGAATCCGCAGAATCAATAGAAGTCATTTAGCAATCCTTAATCAATCTAAAACATAAGGAGTTTAAGAGGTATAAAAGAAGTTTGTATATTGCTATTTTTATGGTGCCGAAGGTCGGACTTGAACCGACACAGGGTTGCCCCTACTAGATTTTGAGTCTAGCGCGTCTACCAATTTCACCACTTCGGCATTTAGCACAATAACGCGGTCAAAAAAGAACATAAAATCCACAATTTTTATGACACAAGTCAAAATGGTGCGCTGAGCGAGACTTGAACTCGCACGAGTTGCCCCACCACCCCCTCAAGATGGCGTGTCTACCAATTCCACCACCAGCGCGTATCAAAAAGCCAAAATCCCAAAAACACAACTAAAGCAAAAAACTATAAAAATGAAAAACCCACCTTTTTAGGAAATCTAAATTTAGACAATCTAAATAAGAATCCAAAAAAGGTGGGGTAAAAAGCACTAGCTTAGCAATGCTTTAAAGGCATTTACGATTGCGCCTGATTCTGGTAAGAATGGGTTACCATAAATAGCGATAATCGCAAAAACAAGTGTGTAGATAACTTGCGCTTCAATAAGTGCTAGAGCGATAAACATCGTTCCTAGTAGCTTACCACCGATACCGGGATTTCGCGCAGTGCCTGATATAGTAGCAGCAGCGGCATTTCCCATACCGATAGCACCACCAAGTGCAGCGATACCAAGTCCTACAACACCGCCTGCGACTGATAGTGCCATAAGTAGTGATAAATCACTACCGCTAAACACGCTCTCGCCAGCGAACGCAAAACCTACAAGTCCAAAAAACAAAATTCCAAGTGCTTTCATTCTTTTCTCCTTTCTAGCCTTTCGGATTTATCCCCTACTCGTGCTTTAGAATGTGCGGAGTAATTATGCCAAAACAAAGTTAAAATTACGCTAAAGCTAGCCCGATTTTACCTCGAAAAGTTTCTACAACCACGCATTTGAGAATCTGCCCTTGAGTGTATCGCTCTTTTAGTGGCGCATTTTCGCGTGGAAGTTTGCTGATATGTATCAGGCCATCTCCACCTCTTGGTAGTTCGATAAACAGCCCAAAATCTGCCACACTTTTTATCACGCCATCAAACACTTCGCCATTTTGATAAGTCTCTTGAGGTGCGATGAGGGCGAGGATAAAGGCGCGTGCATTGTGGATAGCACTAGAATCTAGGGCATTTATTTGGATTTCGCCTTTGTCTCTAAAAATATCAATACTCACGCCAAATCGCTCGGTTATATCTTTTATGGTTTTGCCACCTTGCCCGATGATGTCTGCGATTTTGGCACTTGGCACGGCAAAGACTTCGCTTTTTGGCAAAATCTCATCTTGGATTTTGATATTTTTGCAAGCCTCCTCCATAATGCCTAAAATATGCTCCCTAGCTTCTTTTGCTTGATACAATGCTTCTTTTAAAATCCCAAAATCTAGCCCACCTAGCTTTATATCCATTTGCATAGCACTTATGCCTTTGGCACTCCCTGCTACTTTGAAATCCATATCTCCATCGTGGTCTTCTAGTCCCATTATGTCTGTCAAAATCGCGTATTTTTGGCATTTGGAATCTTTGCTAGAGCTTTTTTTGGATTCTTTTGCCACTTCATTGCTAGAGTCCTCACACACAAGTCCCATAGCTACACCTGCGACTAGCTCGTTTTCTATCCCACACGCACGAAGCGCAAGAGAGCCACCACACACGCTTGCCATAGATGAGCTTCCATTTGATTCTAGGATTTCAGAGACTAGACGGATAGTTTGGCGATTTGTGTGGCTTGTGGGGAGGCTAGATTCTAGGGCTTTTTTGGCAAGATTTCCGTGCCCTAGCTCTCGCCTGCCTACGCCACCTATCATACTTGCTTCGCCCACGCTGAAGCTAGGGAAATTATAATGAAAGCTAAATTTTTCTTTCACAGGAGCGTTTGTAGTGGGGCTTGTGGTTTGATTTGCTGCATTTACTCCGCTAAAGTCATCAAGGATTTGCGCGTCATTTTCGCTTCCTAGCGTGCAAGTAACAAGTGCTTGAGTCTCCCCACGAGTAAATAGCGCACTAGCGTGCACACAAGGCAAAATATTTGTCTCAATGCTGATATTTCGCACTTGCTTTAGTCCCCTGCCATCGGCTCTTAGGCTAGATTCTAGTATCATTTTTCGCACTTCATTTTTTTTGTAGAGATTTAGCATTTCCTTTATGGAGGATTGGAGTTCTTTTATTTCTTGCTCGCTAGAATCTTGTGAGATTTTGGATTCTAAGATTTGCTTAGCGATAGATTCTATATCGCTACTTCGCTCGGATTTGCTCATCGCTTTTATCGCTTCTAACACGGGCTTTGCGTAGTCTTTGGCGATGAGGTTATATAGAGGTTCATTTGATATGATAGGTTTTAGTGGGAGGTTTAGGGTAGGGGATTTGTGTGGTTTTATGAGTTTTTCATATTGGGTGCAGTCTTTTGCTATTACACCTTGTGCTAGTGTGATAGCTTGGCATAGAGAATCCTCATCAATGTAAGGGCTTTTGGCAGAATCACTAGCTTGTTTTTTGCCTTTCATTTCTATCATCAGTATATCTTGCCCACTACCTGATACAAACAAATCAAGCGTGGATTCTTGCATTTGGGTGTTTGCGGGGTTTATCACAAATTTATTTTCTATCCTGCCTATGCGCACGCCACTTACAGCAGGGACAAACTCTAGTCCAGATACGAGCAAAGCATTTGCCGCAGCGTGCAAAGCACATACTTGCAAATCACTCTCTCCCTCATAGCTTAGCGCAAAAATCGTAATTTGTGTGGGATAATAATAGCCTTTGGGGAAAAGCGGTCGAAGCGTGCGGTCAATAAGCCTAGAGGTTAGAATCTCAAACTCGCTTGGCTTGCCCTCACGCTTCATAAATCCCCCCGGGATTTTGCCTATGGCGTAAGATTTGTGTATATATTGCACTGTGAGAGGCAAAAAATCCTCTTGCCTAGCCTCATAATCCACCGCTACGGTAGCTAGCATAACTGTTTTTTTGGACTCATACCACACGCTTCCGCAGGCTTGCTTGGCGACATAGTTGAGTTTGTATCGTTCATCTAAATTTGATAGTGCGATTTCTACTACTTGTGGACTTTTGGCGTGCATTTTGCTCCTTTTTGGCTTCACTAGAATTAAGATTTTATCATTTAAGCCGTGCTATTGTAGCACGCATAAACTTAAGTATATTTTATGATTGCACAAAAATCATTCACAAAATTTGCTTAAGTTTTGAAAATTTCATATTATTTGCTTACAAAAGCGGTATCTTTAGAAATATTAAAGAAATATTAAGTTTTTGTGAATCTCAAATTATGTCTTGTGATTTTGTGTGCGTTTAGCGATTTTTGGGGATTTTGATGATTTTTGGGAGTTATCACACAGATACACATAGCCCAAAATCCCACAGCCCGCAAGTATCATAAGGCTAGATAAAATCTGCCCCATACTAAGCCCATCAAACACGCCATCAATGACAAAATACAGCCCCATTTGCGAGTCTGGCTCCCTCCAATACTCCGCTACAAATCTCGCTACACCATAGCCTATGCCATACACCGCGATAAGTGCGCCATTTTTGTGTAAAAATCTAGCACAAATCGCCACTACGATAAAAAGCACAAACCCCTCTAAAAAGCTCTCCAAAAGCTGGCTTGGGTAGCGTAGCTCGCCATTTACTAGGATTCCCACCACTTGCCCGAAGCTATCATTATCTGGCACGATTCTGCCATATAGCTCTTGGTTTAAAAAATTGCCCACCCTGCCAAAAATATATGCAAGCGGGACACTTATCGCTAGTAAGTCCATTAGCTGCAAAAAACTTTGTTTTTTAAATCTACAAAAAAGCCACGACATAAAAAGAAATCCCACCGCCCCACCGTGGAAGCTCATACCGCTGATGCCTACAAAATTGCCATAGCTATCAAAGGGGCTAAAAATCTCTAAAGGATTTGCCAAATAATAAAATCTATTTGGGTCATAAATAAGCACATAGCCAAGCCTAGCACCCAAAATCACACCCACTTCTGCCCACAAAAAGTAGCTATCAATCATAGTTTGTGCTATGGGAAATCTCTGCGGAAAATGGCGAATAAAAAATTTGGCAATAAAAAACGCCAAAATAAGCGCGCACGCATAAGCGATACCATACCAATGCACCTTTAGCCCAAAAAGCGAAAAAGCAACAGGGTCAAACTGCGAATAGATGCTATTCCAAAAACTTAAATGCGATTCCAAAAATGCTCCTTAAATGTGAATTGCAAAAGTGATTTGCTAGATTTTGATTTTGTGTTTTTTATATTTTTGGCTAGATTTTATCTAGCTCATCACAGAATCTAGGACTTTGCCCTTCGTAGTAAGTCTAGGGTCGCTATCAATGCTAATAGCAAAGATTTTGTCAAACTCAATATTTTCTAGCATACTTAGCAAGCGATAGTGGTCAGTGGCGATTTCAAACTCATATTTGTTGTTTTGCTTTAGCTTTAGGATAAAGCCTAGCGCGTGAGTGTTAAACGGATAGGCATCCACAAGCATAAGTCTAAAAGAGCTGTATTTTTGGATATTTTGGGGTTGAGTGTCTTTTTTTATGCTATCTTGGTTTTTTGGCATCGGTGGAGTGTGCGGATTGTCGATAAATTTTTCAAGCGCATCATTGACTTGGGATTTGAAAAGCAAAAATTCCTCATTTGTCTTTACTCTCCCCACCCAGCAGATATAAAGCCTCTCATCTTTTAGCACGACACTTACCACGCGTTTGTTCCTTTGGTTGTTTTTGGATTTAGGGCTTTAGCCTTACGCGCAGTGTCCGCTCCCTTGCGTTTGGCAAAAAGATTTTGGGCGTATCATAGCAGATTTTATCCACAAGATAGGCAATGACTTTGTTGCCTAAGAGATTTTGGCAATCTAAGTCGTTTGATTTTGTCGATAGATTTTTGGCGGGTGGATTTTTGGCGGGCAGTTTCTTTGCAGATAAATTTTTTGTAGGCAGATTTTTGGTAGATTTTAGCTCATCATAACCCAAAGCATACATTCGTGGCACTTGTAGCATTTGTATCAGAGCTAGGATTGGAGCTAATGTATTATTGCTTTGGCTACTTGGGTTTGCTAGATTTTTACCCACAAGATAGTGTAGTGATATTTGTATAAACTCATTGTATGCAAATGCCTGCATATAGATTTTAGTAGAATTTAGATTTTGCCTAGATTTAGCGATAAGATTCTTACCATATTTTTTGCTAGAATTTATGTTTATTTTTGCACTAGGTTTTGTTTTTATGCCATATTTTAGCACATTGCTTCCTAGCTCCCAAAGTAGCTCATAAACATCATCACTTTTTAGGCTTTTTTGCCCTCCAAATATTTGCTCCAAAAGCTGCTCTAATCCAAGCTCTAGCCCCTCAAAGCTAGCTTCTAAAGTCAAATTCACTAGGCAACTTTGAGGTAAAAACATATTCAAAAATCCTTATCTCACTTGCGTGAAGCATAAGCCTTGAAGCATTTAGCCCACCATAGAGTGTATCGCCTATGAGTGGGTGTCCTATGGCTTGTAGGTGTGCGCGGATTTGATGAGTGCGTCCTGTGAGGATTCTCACATCTAGGAGAGTTTTTTTGCCTTGAATAAATTTCGGTGCTATGTGTGTGGTGGCAGATTTTGCGTTTTTTGCTTTTTGCGCCACGCTTTGTGATATGGCTATTGTTTTTGCGGATTTGCCTTTGTGGATAAGCAGTGGCAGAGAGATTTCTTGTTCATCATTTATGATTCCACTTACTAGGGCATTATAAAGTTTATAGACACGATTTTTGACAAACTCATCTAATGCCTTTTTAGCAAAATCGCTATTGTGTTTGACTAGTAGCAGGCAACCGCTTGTTTCTTTATCTAGCCTATGGAGTAGCTTCCACTCTTTGCCTTGCTTATCTTGGCACTCCCTCTCTACCTCATAGCTATCCATAAACGCAGGTTTATCCACGCACATTATATCCTCATCTTTGTGGATAATCCGCACTTCTTGCACTTGCCTTATGCTAAATCTTACACCTTTTGGCAGGGGGATTCTAGCTAGTGTTAGTTTTTTGCCATCTGCACTTACAAGCCCTCTATCGATTAGGGATTTTGCTTTGCTATGAGAAATGCTAAGGCTTTCGCTTAGGAGTTTGTAGGCTTTTTGGGTGGATTGATTTGTATTAGTTATTTTGTCTGTTGTGGCATTTTTGGTTTTTTTGGGTGTTTTGGGCGTTTTTTTTGGTTGTGTTTTTTTTATTTTTGCGTGTTTTGATTTTTGCATTTTTTTATCTTTTTTTAAGATTTTTAATGTCTATGCCAAATATTTATCGATAGATTCTAGCAGTTGAGGTAGGTTTGAGTGCGTGCTATCAATGTAGCTTTTGGCTAGATTTTTGTAGTTTTTTAGACTAGATTCTAGCTCATTTTGCTTGATGATATAGGCATTTTGCACCATAGTAAAAAGTGCTTTTTGATTGAAAATATGCTCGCCACTTATTAGCACATTTTGGAAATGCGCTGGTTCTAGGGGATTGTGCCCACCCTCTTTGGCAAAGCTACCACCCAAAATGCTTATATCTGCTATGGCATAGAAGTTGTTAAGCTCACCTAGCGTGTCAATAAGCAAGATTTTTTCACAAAAAGCCTTTTCATAGCCTTGAGATAGGCAGGAAAAAGCTAGATTTTTGGATTCTATGAGTTTTGCCACTTCGTCAAATCGCTCTGGGTGTCGCGGGATAATGGCCAAAAATATATCGCTTTTTTTGCTAAAACACTCTTTGCCAAAGGCAGATAAAAAAGCATCAATGATAAGCTCTTCTTCGCCATTGTGTGTGGAGGCTGCAAGAAATAAAGTGCCTTTTGGCTTGTCATAATTTTTGGTGATAGTAGGTGGATTATACGCTTTTAGATTTCCTATGGCTTGGATATTTTTCGCTCCTAGTGATTCTAGTTTGGCTTTGTCCTCATCGCTTTGGGCAAATACACTATCAACAAGGGCAAAGATATGGCGATAAAAAAAGCTAAATCTTTTATAGCGCGGGTAGGAGCGAGATGAGATTCTAGCATTTAGCAACATTGTGTGGGAGTTTAGGCATTTGGCTAGAGAAAAAAGTCCTAGCCATAGTTCAGCTTCAAATACGCAAAGTAGATTTAAGCAAGAGATTTTGCTAGAATTGATAAAAAATCGCTTGGCATAAAAGGGCAAAAAGATTTCAAAAGGCAAAAACTCCACGCGGACATTTGGGTAGCTAGCATAAGTTTCTTTTGCTAGGGTGTAGCCTGTGTGTGTTATGGTGGTAAGGAGGATTTGTAAGTTTTTGTGTGGTGAGTTTGTCGGGGGTGGGGAATGTGGAGAATTTTGAGAATGTGGCAAGTTTGGCAAGTGTAGCGAGTTTGATAGACTTGGCAAAGGCTGGGCACAATCCTTAGAATCTTTTTGTTTGCTTTGCGCGAAATCTTTACTTTGCGTTTGATTTGTGTCTAAAAGATGAGACATAATAAATTGCAATGATTTTACTTCGCCATAAGAGCAGGCGTGTAGCCACACTTGTGGGGAGAAATCCTTGCAAAATCCAATATATGTTTTTTTGTCAAACGCACGCAAGAGTGGGAATACAAATGGAAAAAATCTACGCGGAATCGATACCCTATGCTTGCGTTTAAAACTTGTAAGAACAAGTAGCGGTAGGCTTATGATATACAAACTAAAACAAGCAACAAAGTAGATAAAACGCAATTTGCACCCCTTAGTGATTGGATTTTAGCTTGTCTAAAAGTAGTAAAAGTGTGGATTTATTTTTCAATTTTTTTTGCTACTTATTTTCCTATATATTTTTTACTTATTTTCTTGCTCTATTATTTAGAATATTATCGATTTTTTGTCGTAGTTCTGGGTCGTGTGCGTTTATCTCCCACATAGCTCTAAGCTCACTTGAGCTTAGCCTTTCAAGAGGGTCGAGCGGAGTTTTATTCTCTTTATTTGATTTTTGCGCAGGTTTTGGCTTTTGTGTGGATTTGCTTGTTTGCGTGGGCTTTGTGTCTTTTGAGTCTGTGCTATTCCAATATTTAAATGAATAAATTGCTATGACAATAAGTGCTATGGCGATGATAAATTTTAGTAAGCCAACCAATGCGTGCCACAAACTCGCTAAAAAACTGCTACCACCCTCACGCTGCACACGCCTAGATTCCAAAAAACATACAAACACAAGCCCCGCTAGATTAAACACTATAACAATGATGACATAGCCTATAAGTCGCAAAAAACTCATTGCTTTTTCCTAATCATACTGAAAAAACTAGAAAAAGACACTCCCACTTTAATTGCGCTAAAAAACCATATTATGGATGCTATTAACCTAAAAGTGCTTGTGCCATATTTTTCACACTATTTGCATCTAAGCCTATTTCATTCTTGCTTAAATTAGCATCACTCATTGATAGAATTTCTTTTAGCCATTTTGTGTGAAATTCTTTTGATTTTTCATACCTATTGATACGAGATTTAGCGGTGCTAATTTTGTCCCAATTTTCGTGTGTTTTATCTACTTTTTCATAATAAGCATAGGATACAAACCAAGAAGCTCCCATTTTAGATAAAATATCACCACCTTCAAAAGAAAAACTATGTTCAGTTTTGGGTGGTTTTGGCATTTTTTCTGTTCCATTTTGTGATTCTGGTAGAGCACTATCTTGTGTGATATAGAGGATTCTCCCACAATGCGGACAGCTGATAATCTCACTACTTTGCAAAATATCAGAGTAAAGTTTGTCATTTAAGCGGATAAAGCAACCACCGCAAGCCTGCTTTTTGACAGGGACTACGCTTGTGTTTTTTGCCCATCGGCGGATTTTCTCATAAAATGTGATGACTTTTTTGTCAATAGCAGCGATAAAGACTTCTTTTTTCTTAAAAATCTCTTGTTGTTGGGCTTTGATTTGAGAGATTTCTTTCTCACAGATTTCTTTAGTTGTTTGGATACTTGTCTTAAGCGTCTCAATCTCGCTATTTATCTCGCTTATCTGCGCATCTCTAGATTCTAGCTCTTTGTTTAGTCTAGTGATTTCGTTATTGGAGTGGCGAATCTGCTCCTTTGACAAATCCTCCTCTATACTCAAAGTCCGCGCTTCTCTATCGGAGCGAGGCTCAACTAATCGTTGCTGAATGTCCTCAATTTTTTGGGAATTAGCTTGGATAATGCCCTCATTTCTTGCAATAGTCAGCCTAGCTTCTTCTTGCATTTCATCTAGTGCGCGAAGTCTAGCTTCTTGCTTTGCTTTTTGGGCTAGGAGTTTGTCAAGCACGGATTGTTTATCCTGCATTACAGGGTCTAGTGCGTCTGCTTCTTTGTCGATTTGAGCAATAGCGATAAGCTGTGTTAGATTTTTGTTCATCGTGTTCCTTTCAAATGTAAGAAAATGGAGAAAAATTCTCAAGCATTATACAATTAAGGTGCTTAATTTGCAAATTATTGTGCAAATTATTGTGCAATAGGGGGGCGAAATGTCGCTCACTAGCGTAATGTGTAGCGTCAATAAGCGCGATATTGGCACATTTTGCACTCATTGCATCGTGGTATTTTATATCGCTAGTGATTAGGCAGATTCCACCATTGGTGTTTTGCTCTGCTATGCCTCCTCTAGTGGTGGTAGAATTTGCTTGCGAAGACTTCTCATCTTTTGCTTCTTTTTCTTGTGATATTTGGCTTATTTGTCCTTTTGTGATTTTGTGCCAAAAGCTAGCCCCGCTTCCGCAGACAAAATACACTTGAGAGACTAAAAAATCCTCATTTGGTGCGCTGTAAGTGAGGGATTTCAAAGAGAGGCTAGATTTTACCCTTTGGGCTAGGGAGGCTATGGGCGTGGGTGGCAAAGCACAAAATCTACTAAGATTATCACTACACAAAGAGGGCGAGTCAAACCCCAAAATATCTTTTGCAAAATATTCATTTAAATGTGTTTTATCAAAGTTTGTGTGCATTGCGATTAGGGCGCAGTTTTTTTGGATAAGGATTTGCAGGATTTTGGCAGGATAGTCTGTGGGGTCAAATGACTTAAGTGGGGAAAATATAAGCGGGTGATGAGTGATAAGCAAGCTATTTGGAGGTAGATTTTGTGCGATTTGCAAATCCGCTTCAAGTGCGAGAAAGATTTGTGTGATTTTTTGGCTAGAGTGTCCTAGATTTATCCCGCTATTATCCCAAGACTCTTGCAAGCTAAATGGGCTAATTCTATCCAAAATCTCATAGACTTCCCCAAGTGAGATTTCGCCAAGTGGAGTTTTGTCAGGTGGGGTTTTCTCAAGCGAGATTTTGCTGGATTTGATTTTGGCTTGCGCTAGTGGTTTTGTTTTTGTCATTTTATGTCTTTAGAGATTTTTTGTGCTAGATTTTACTTGTGCTAGTCTTTCTTCGCGCTCGCCCTCTTGCTCTTTATACAGCGTAGCACACGCTTTTGCTAGCTCGCGGATTTTTAGGATATAGTTTTGTCTTTGTGCCACAGAAATTGCCTTGCGCGCATCAAGGATATTGAAATAATGGCTTGAAAGCATCACAAAGTCATAAGCAGGCAAGGGTAGCTTAGCTTCCAAGCACCTCTTAGCCTCACCTTGTGCGCTATCAAACGAGCTAAAAAGCATAGCACTATCTGCCACCTCAAAATGATAGCGTGAGAACTCATACTCGCCTTGCAAATGCACATCGGCATAGCTTGCGCCCTCACAATTCCACGCAATATCAAATATAGATTCTACCTCTTGGATATACATAGCCAATCGCTCCACGCCATAAGTGATTTCCACCGCGACAGGCTCACAGGGCAACCCACCTACTTGCTGAAAATAAGTAAATTGTGTAACCTCCATACCATCTAGCCACACTTCCCAGCCTAGCCCCCACGCACCAAGAGTGGGAGATTCCCAATTATCCTCAATAAATCGAATGTCGTGCTTTGTCCTATCAATGCCTAGTGTGCTTAGCGAGTCCAAATACAGCTCTTGGATATTGTTAGGGCTTGGCTTTATAAGCACTTGAAATTGATAGTAGCTCCCCAATCGATTTGGATTCTCTCCATAGCGTCCATCTGTGGGACGGCGAGATGGGGCGACATAAGCCACACTCCACGGCTTAGAATCTAGGCTGCGCAAAAGTGTCGCAGGGTGAAAAGTCCCAGCTCCAGCAGGAATATCATAGGGTTGCAAAATCACGCAACCTTGCCTTTTCCAAAAGTCTTGCAATGCTAGTAAAATATCTGAAAAACTTTGCACGAATTATCCTTAAGTGAAGTTTGTGGATTTTAGATTTTTTGCGCTTACTATGCTAGTGGTGCAAACAAAATATGATACGCAAATATGACACACCCAAATACGACAAATCCAAACGCAACGAGCAAAAGACAGTCAAAGGATAGTATTGTATAGCAAAAATGCTTAATTTTTGCTATCTATCATCACAAGCGCGATTCAAAGAAGTGCAATAGCAAGCGAAGTGCCCCTCTCAAAAACTTCATTTGAAACATTTTTATTTCGCGCTCAAAGCCTTTGTGGTGCTTCAAAACAAGGATAAAATCACTTAATCTAGATTTCGCTACACCTAAATATAGCCGTATTTATCAAGCCTACGCTTTCATCTCTAGGAACTCTTCTCTTTGCAAATTAAGCCTTTCAAAAAGCATATCATCATTGCTTGGCGCGGCATTTGCCGCAGTTAGGAGTTTGTCCCCATAAAACACCGAGTTTGCGCCCGCAAAAAAGCACAACGCTTGTAGTTCCTCACTCATAGCCTTTCGCCCCGCAGATAGTCTCACATAAGAAGTTGGCATAAGGATTCTAGCCAAAGCGATAGTGCGGACAAAGTCAAATTTATCCACTTCGGGCGTGTTTGCTAGAGGTGTGCCCGGGATTTTTACTAGCTGATTTATCGGCACGGATTCAGGTGGGGTTTCTAGCTGGGAAAGCAAAAGCAGCATTTTGATTCTATCATCATTGCTTTCCCCCATACCAAGTATGCCACCCACACATAGCTTTAGCCCTGCTTCGCGGACATTTTTTAGCGTGCCTAGCCTATCCTCAAACGAGCGCGTAGAGATGATTTGGCTGTAAAATTCCTGTGAAGTATCGACATTGTGATTATAAAAATCTAGCCCCGCTTCTTTTAGCTTGCTTGCTTGCCTGCTTGAGAGTAGTCCCAAAGTCGCGCAGGTTTCTAGCCCTAGCTCTTTGATTTCACGCACGATTTGGCAGACTTCTTCTAGCTCCTCTTCACTTGGACTTCTCCCACTTGCCCCCATACAAAACCTTGAGCTTCCTGCCTGTTTGGCTTGCTTTGCAAGCGAGATGATTTCCTCTCTATCCATAAATTTTTCTTTTGCTACGCCTGTTTTGTAGTGGCTTGACTGTGCGCAATAAGCGCAGTTCTCACTACACGCACCTGTCTTTATGCTTAGCAGAGTGCTTGTTTGAATGACGCTTGGACTGAAATGCTCTAGGTGGATTTTGTGCGCTTCATAAAGTAGTTCCATAAAAGGCTTGTAAAAAATCTCTTTTGCTTGAGAAAAAGTATAAGACATAGCAATCCTTTCAAATCAAATCTAAAATCTTTTTTGTGCAAAACTTAAGGCAGAATTATAGCGAGATTTCACTCTTTAGTAGGCTTATTATGTTTTGAGATATTTTTGGCTTTGCATTTTTATCGCTAGTGGCTTGCAAAATCATCGCAGGGATTCTAAAACGCATAGCGAAATCCCACGCTTCCCTTTGTGCCATAGTATCCGCGAGTATCGCCATTTATATGGATTGCGTATTCTATGTTTAGACGCTCTTTTATGGTGTGCGAGCCGATGAAGTAGCCTTGTGCTTCAAAGGCGTTGTTATTTACCACAAAATCTAGCATCGTGCTAGCGTTTGCAAAGCTTACTTGTGCTTTTGTTTGAGAATGTAGCTTTTGCACTCCTACAAGCCCAAGTGTATAAAATCCATTTTTGCCAAAAATCACATACTCTAGCCCCGCACCGATATGGGCAAACACATCGCCAAATCCACCACCACGAAACTCCGCTCCACGCCAATCACTAGCCTTGCTAATCCCTAATCCAATCGTGCCTAGTGGCTTTAGGATATTTTCATCTATAAGTGCGATATTGTATTTATAATAATTACTCCAAAATCCCCCAAATACCGAGCTTTTGATATTGTCGCCAAACGCACTTGATTCTAGTGAGCTATATGCAAATGATAGGCTTGATTGGAATTCACTTTTGCCAAAATGCGTATGCAAATATGCACCACCACCAGCGATGATTCCGCTTTGCTTGGACTTTTTTTGAAGCAAATGTGAGCCACCAAAGCTAGCCATTACGCCCAAAAGTGTGCTACCAACTATCCTATCATATCCCACGCTAGAGCCATAAAATGCTAGATTTAGTCCCAAAGTGCCTGCATATCCACCAAGTGCGCTAGCCCACGCGCTATTTTGGTAAGGATTTAGGCTAAGTGTGGGAGGTGATTTTGGTGTTACTCCTAGCAGCAAAGATATGTCATCATAGTCGCTTTGTGTGGCATTTGGGCTTGTGTATGCGGTGGCTTTTGTGGTGTTTGTGCTTGAGTATGACAAAGCAGATGCAAGCCTTAATTTTTGTGGCGTTTGTATATTTTGTGGTTTTTGTGTGGCTAGATTTTGCGTTTTTGAGCGCACTTGCAAAATCCGCATCTTAATGCTTAAATCATTGTTTTGCAAAATCGCGCTTAGGTTTTCTCCGCTTGATTGTGTGGCAATCTCACGCATAGCCTCCTCATAGCTTGCTAGGGTGGATTCTAGCGCGGAGTATTCCTCTGTGCTAGCGGCTTTGTCGATATTTTCATCATTTGGATTATGCTCTGTGAGGGCTAGGAGTATCTTAGTGTGTGTGCTAGAAATATGCTTGCTTAGCTCGGCAAAGCTACGCGGATTGGATTCCAAAAATTTCACAAGTAGCTTATTTTCATAAAATTTACTTACGACAAAAAGTGGCACTACTCCTTGAGCGAAGCGAAAATCTATGCGTTTATCAGCCCTATTATCACTCACACTTCCTGCACTTACAAGCGTGAAATATTTATCTAGCGTTATGTTATTTGCACCCTTTTTTACACTATCATCAAACGCCACACTTATGCTTGAATTTTCACCAAGAGTTAGATTTTGCTTTTCAAAAGTTAGGATTTCAAATCTATCGTTACTATTTGGATTTGCACCGACTTTACTAAGCAAAAGCGTGCCGCTTATAGTGGTGTTTGATTGGATATTTTTAGGCGCGGTGTTTGGGCTTTGGGTATAGGCTAGATTTGCAAAATCTATACGAGATTTTTCATCACTTTTGAAATTTGTAGCATTGCCAAAATCCCACGAATTGATAGCTAGATTTGCACCATTGCTTAAAGTAATATTTGCTAGATTTTCCACGCTTGCCTTAGGGTTTGCAAAATCTAGCGTAAGATTTGTGTTTTCTACATTTAGATTTTTTACTTCTAGTTTTGAATCATTATCAAGGCTAAGTGTCGCATTGTGCGAAAAAGTCAAATCTGTCGTTTTTAGTGTGCTAGATTTTAGCTTGATATTTTTGCCGATTAGATTTCCTACTAGATTTGTGGTGCTACTATCAAAGATAAATTCTCCAACATTTGCCACCCCGCCGTTTTGTTGTAGCGTAAGATTTGATACGCTTTTTGCTGTGATTGTATCAGCACTGAGCCTTGCACTATCACTTAGAGAAATCAAATTATGCGTAGAAACAAGAGTGATATTTTCTGCCACAAGGTTTGCACTACCGCTCAAATCTACACTTGCAGTGATATTATCTAGCAAACTCTCTACCTTACTTGTGCCACTTGCTGTGATTTTGCCACTAAATGTCGGATTTGTCGTAGTAGATTTATCCTCTGGCACAAAGCCAAATAGTGTGATTATTGTTTGCTTATCGCTCGTGCTACTTGCATTTATGTCAAATTCTTTGCTTCCACCTATATAAATATCTATTGTTGAATCTATCCCTTTAAGTTCGGTTTTGTTGGCATTTGCTGTGTTTTTAATCTCTGCTTTACTATCAAGCAAAAAAGTGCCGTTTGCTACGCTATTAAATTCAATCATCGGCGTATCAAGTATGCTATTATCCCGCAATGACAAACCTGCTTCTATCAAGCCATTAGTATCCCCAACTTTTAAGCTATCATTTATCTTTAGCTGTGCTATGCTATTTTCAGCCCCCTGCAAATATATTGTGTTTTTAAGCATTGAATCATCTATCTTTTTTAGCGTAAGGCTTTTTAGGCTTAGATTTCCACCCTCTAGCCAAACATTTGCACTTAATGTGCTATTTGTGCCTGTAATGCTAGATTTAACACCCACAATATCGTAATTTGCACTCTTATCAATATGTACCAAATCTAATTTACTTAAATCAAAACTACTTATATCATAAAAATGAAATGATTTTTCTACCTTAAGCTTTTCACCACTGCTAGAGTTTTGAAAGATTTGGGATATATCACTCACATTTTTTAAAATAAGATTTTGTATCGTTGCACTCGCACCACTTGCCAATACTATTGAATCGTTATCTCTCAAAGTCAAATATTCTGCCCTAAGTTTTGCGCCATTTTTTAAATCCAAACTTGCATTAAAATCAAAAATACTTGAATTTATCGTGCCACCATTTGCACTAATCTTGCCTTTATAGCTTATCGTGTGATTTGCGATTTTTTCTTGCTCTGTGCCGATACTCCCACTCTCTATCCTTTGCTGATAGGTAAAGCCACTGCCTATGACATTTTTGCTATCCAAATTATCAACAAAATGCAAGACACCACCACCAAATACCACGCTAGAGCTAGAATCTAGCGTAATGCTAGATTCTAGGCTCGCATTTCGTCCAAGCGTAAGATTTGAATTTGCTAGATTTATTCCACTGCCAAATGTAAAACTGCGATTATCCCAATCAGGCTGCTCTAAGTGTGTTGGCTTGCTTAAATCCATATAGCTAGGCATTCCCTTTTGCGTGCCATTCTCGGCATTTGTTACTTGATTGCGGACTTTGTCATCGCTAATGGTGGCGTGAGTAGTGGCGTGCCCTTGCAGTGCTACATTGCCGTTAGTTATAGTCATTTTACCTTGTGTGTTGATATTACCATCAAAGATTAGAGAAGCCACGCCGTTTTTGTTGTTTTTTTGGATTGTCGCGTTCGCTTCGCTCGCTCGCAATGACGGGTTAGAATCGTCCACTGAATCGCCATTGCGAGACTTGCCAATGGCAAGTCGTGGCAATCCATTTCTTGCGTTTGTCGCACTTCTATCCCCACTATACACAATGTCTATATTTGTTTGGTTTGCTTGACTTGTAGAATCAGCTTTGCCCACGCTTGCGTGGATTATGGTATTTTCTTTTGTGGCAGTTTTGTTGCCATTTGCATCATACCCAAAGCCCTCAATCTCAACCGTTGCCTTTGTGCTAGAATTTATGATGATAGCATCACTATCATTTGCCACAATCGTGTTTAGCACAAGGCTATTGCCCAATAAATCAAGTTTCCCACCACCTGTGCCAAAATAAAAGCCCATATTTGTATTTTTATCCTGCGATAGTGTATATGATTTTGCACCCGCTTGTGTTGTGCTGACATTATTGCTATTTTTTGTCGCGCCAAGTGCTTCTGCTTGGATAAGCGAGAGTTCTCCCCTCCCGCTAGTAATGTAGATATTTTCATAAGCCTTTTTGCTTGTATCTAGGCTGACCTTACCCTCGCCGATTTTAAGTGTGCCTAGATTTTCGCTCTCTTTTGTTGGTGTGTAGTTGGTTTTGATGATAAGTTCGCCCTTGCCTATTTTATGTAGCGAGTCGCCACTAGCATTGCGCAAAGCCCACTCTACGCGGACATTTTTGCCTATGTCAAGCCCAGAGTCTTTGAAGTAGTGATTTTCGCCGTTTTTGTTTTCAAATTTGTAAGTTATCTCATTTGCAGAATCTCTAAATACAAATCCTCCAGCATAGCCACTTTGCGTCCTGTCAATGTCTTTTTCTACTTGGATTGTCCCACCACTGCCAAAGATTATGTCTTTGTTGCCTTGTAGTGCCTTGCTTGATAGTGAATTATCCTCCAAATCATTGCCTTTAAGCGTCCAAACTTTGCCTTGCAAATCAATTTCTTGTTCAAAATGTCTTTGATAATCTCTAAAATCTTTGTTTGAAGCAACTGATATTGCGCCATTGTCCCTTGAGACAACGCCAAGCAAAATCCATTTGCTGTTTTTATCATCATACACATAGATTCCACTACCGCTATCGCCTGAAGTGATTTGATTATAAAACCCACTCATCGGCTTATAATAAAATCCTATCCCAGCATTATAATAATCTGCGCCACCAAAAGTCCCAAATCCACCACCGCGCATTTCCCCACTACTATTTGTGTTGAAACTTTGTATATTGCTCGTTCCTCGTAGCGTTACAATCCCACTACCTGCTTGATAGAGATAAATATCGCCACTGCTATCCCTAAAATCATCTAATTGCTTTTTGAAATTTTCTAAATTTTTTGCTTCATTAGAATTACTTGTTTTCGTATTGTCAATATCTAGCATTTGTGCTTGCCCCTCAACGACATATTTACTAAGTCGCAAAAACTTTGTATCCCAGCCATAAAGTTTGGAAGTGCCACCTATTTCGCCATCACTACTTTCCACAGACTGCTTTGCAATGCTATATTTTGTAACCCCCCAATCTAGCAATCCATCTGCATTTTCAGGGCTGCTTACGTGATTTGCTGTTGCTAGAAATCCTCTCCCCACAGAAGTCAAAGAGCCATAATTGCTAGAGGCAGAAAAGTTTGGGATTTGTGGAATGCTAAATTTTGAGCTATCTTTGTCTAGAAATTCTAAGCCTTTTTTACTGCTTCCACTACCATTTGCATTTGCGCTATTTACACTCTCTTTGAAAGCTCCCTTATTTTGCCCAAAATCCAAAAAATCCCTATAATAAAAATTGCCAATATTTATGCTTTGTGCTTGTGCAAAATACGCAAAAGTAGCAAAAAGATTTAAAAAGCACAAAATCTTAAGTGTATTTTTGTGCATATTTTTTCTCTCTTTGGGCTAATACTTCTTAATAAAATATGTCAAATATACTAAGCTATCTACTATGCGTTGTCTGCCACACAAAGCTATTTGACTACCTATCCACACTAATCCCCCAAATTTATCACTTGGCTTTTTACATTGTGTGGGATTTTCTTTTTGTCCCATTGGCGATTTTTATACACAGAATTTACCTCTTGGGATTCTGCACCACTCTCTTGTGGGATAGAGCTACTATCTATCATATTTGCTGTGATATGTTTTGGCTTCTTTTTTTTGCTTGCAAACCAGCTTCTTTTTTCTTTTTTTACTTTTTGCTTTTTTGTTTGGGAGATTTGTTTTTCATACTCACTTTGTGCGTCTTGTGTGGCTTGTGCGTTTGGTAGATTTTGTGGGGTTGGTAGGGATTGTGGATTTGATATGAATTGCTCACTTTGTGGAGTTGGGAGATTTTGTTGGGTTGGAATTTGGGGTGCTTGGATTATGGATTTTGGCTGACTAAAGCGCACTTTTTTGATGATATTACCATTTTTTAGCACCATATAGCCGATTATGATACTGCGTTTATAATCCACCATTTCTACAAGCACTTCGCCCTCTCCTAGCACGATTTGCTCACTTTGTGCAAACAATCCAAACGGCGCACAGACAAAAGCAATGAGCGCAAAAAAGCCCGATATTTGCCGTGAGATTTGTAAATAAAACTTTGTTTTTGGCATTTTTATCCTTTTTGATTCTTTGTGTTTTTAAGAATTTTTACCATACATAATTATTCGCGTATTATATAATAATTATGTCGTTTTTAGCATTAGCCAAAATCGACAATCTTTACAAAAAGGCAAACAATGAAACACATAAGCACACAAAACGCTCCACAAGCTATCGGTCCTTACTCACAAGCAATCGCGCTAGATTCTTTGCAAAATGGGCTTATTTTTACCTCTGGGGCAATCGCCCTAAAGCCAAATGGAGAATTTGTAAATGGCGACATTACCGCGCAAACAAAGCAAGTGATGCAAAATCTAGAAGCGATTTTGCTTGAGGGTGGCTCTAGCCTAGATAAAGTGTTAAAAACCACTTGCTATCTAGCAAATATGGAAGATTTTGGCGCGTTTAATGCCGAGTATGAAAAAGCATTTGGCTCGCACAAACCTGCTCGCACCACTATCGGTGTCAAATCCCTACCCAAAAACGCACTTGTCGAAGTGGAGTGCATAGCGACAAAATAATCATACACTCTGCCATTGCCAAGCAGTGGCTTTAGCCACAACGAAGTGTGCGTTGCGTAAGTGCTCGCTCACACTTGCAAATTCACAAAATCAAAAATGGATTGCCACTAAAATAGATTGCCGCGCAAGTCTTGCGACTTGTTCGCAATGACGATAGGTGTTTGTATTTCTAAAGAAACTACGCTTCGCCTGTTTTGCGAGATTTTGCGCTAGCAAAATCGTCATTGCGAGCGAATGAAATGAGCGTGGCAATTCACATTGTCATCATTGCAAAAACAACCCCAAGTAACCCACAAAATCTATTGCCACTCGCTAATGATATTTAGCTTGCTCGCCATTTATACACACTCGCTTAAAACCCCTCACTTTTTATTGTGATACCAAGCTATTTTTTATTACCACAAATACTTTCACAACACTTCCCTCCATATTTCTTCCTCAATACAGCTAGCAACATTTTCTATTTAAAATCCGTTTTTTTTTTTTTGTAGCATTCTCCCTTTATCAAAAAGCACAAAAATGAAATTAAAAAATTAAAGGAGACAAAAATGAGTGATTTACACGGGGCGATAGTCCCTTTTCTAAAGGATAGCAAAGATTATAAGCCTACTTTGCTTTATAAATCTACTTACTTTCTCATCGCATCAGGCGAGGATAAAGACTACACAGGATATAGAAGCATAGGCGTTCGTTGGCGCAAAAGTAGAAATGAAAGCGATGATAAGCAAAACCCGCTGGGATTTCCGCTTACGCGTGGCACACACAAATGCTGGTTTATAATGCCAGATGATTTGGCACTTTGTCTTTTGAATCATATTAAAGATTCAAATGAATGTGTCAATAAAGATGAGACAAACAAAGCAATACAAGATCTTACAAAACAAATAAAAGGAGAGTAAAGTGAAAAATATGCAAAGAATCCTTATAAGCGTGTTGTTGGCTAGCCTTGCTCAAAATGCCCTAGCCGAGAAAAGTGGCTGGTTTTTGGGCTTTGATATAGGATATGGTGGCGTGGCTTATCATCAAAGAGAGGGAGAGGATTGTCCACAAGGAGGTTGCGTTGGGACTCTCTATGAAGAAGAGCTAAAAAGGAATAGAGGAGGTGTAAATTATGGTTTTGTGGCGGGGTATAAGCAGTTTTTTACGCCATATATTGGCTTGCGGTATTATATCAATGCAAGCAACACACACTTTTCACTTGGGGAGTTTAAATATAAATATCCCTCTGCAGTCATTGAAAGCAATACAAGTGTAGAGCTAGCTGGCGGTAATATAAACTACGGAGTAAATGTAGATTTTCTAGGAAATTTCATCGCCAATGAAAAAATAGATTTTGGTGGATTTTTGGGTGTTGGGCTTGGTGGAAATTATTGGTGGGGAAAAAGTGTGGGGACATCTTCTCTGCCAATAAATAGCTTTGAAAAATACAGCCAAACAGTGTTGGGTTGTTATTCTTGTATGCAATTGAGTGGTTTTGATGTTTGGCTAAATGTGGGTTTGCGCACAAATATCGCCCAAAAGCACGGGGTAGAGCTAGTATGCAGAGTGCCATTTTTACAGACAAATATATATTCTGGCGATTCTCATAAAGCTGGACATACAACGGGAGCTGCTCCTAGACATTGGAGTGAAGGTAATATACAACAAATATATAGCATAGCTGCCCGCTATATTTACAATTTTTAGTGATTCAATGTCATAAAAATAAATGCTTGTTTTTTACTACCCACGCGTTAAATGCACTCATTTGCACTTCACTACCGCACAAGACTAGCTCTACACATTCGCTTAAAAACTCCTCTTTTTGTATGGCGAGATTGTGCGCTTTGAGTATGTGTTTTAGCGCGTTTAGCTCGCTGTATTTTACGCTTAAGTTTTGCATTTCCCTGCGCTCATATTGCACGATTTTTTGGCTCGATTTTAGTGTGTGTATTGCTTCAAGCGTGGCTTTGGTATAAGCCCTTACAAGTCCGCCAACACCGAGCTTCACTCCACCAAAATACCGCACAATGATAATCCCAAAATCAACCATTTCCCATCCGCGCAAAACATTTAAGCAGGGCTGCCCAGAGCTTCCCTTTGGCTCGCCATCATCACTGCTTCGCTCTATGACTTGCTCTAGCGAGTTTATCACTCTATACGCATAGACAAAATGCACCGCCTTTGGGTGGGCTTTTTTTAGCCCATTTAGATAAGGTTGCAAAGGATTTTGCAAGGGGCTTGATTCTTTTGATTCTTTTGCTTTTTGCTTAGATTGCCCGCTATTCTCATCTGCATTTTTGCTTACCTCATTATTTGGGGCTATGATTTTTATGCCAAATCCCAAAAACCTTGAGCCCTTGACTTCATAAAGACTTAAAGGAGTTTTTGTAAAATCATCGCCAAATCCACCTAAGCTAGAATCCACACCAAAATCTATCGTCTGCATTATGTAGATTTTGTCCTGCTAGAATTGCAAATATGATACTTATGCAGCATTTCATCATCGATTTCAAAGCCTTTTTGTCGCAGGGATTCTATCACGGACTTGGTGCAATCTGTCTCTTTTGGCCACTCTCGTGGGTGAGAGGGCGAGTGGGATTTATCACACGCATTTACATGCACCACTTCATCACAAATGCAAATATCGCGCCTCGCATCAATATTATTTACCACCCTCCAAAGTAGCATATAGCCATTATCCAAGTCGTTTTTTGCCTCATCGACAAAAACAGCGATTTTTAGATATTGCTTTAGTGGTGCAAGCACGCTTACACATTCTTGTAGATTTTTATCGCCACTAAAGTTAGATTTTACACCGATTATGGCTATTGGATTTTGCGTGTTTGTGCCGTATTGTCGCACTAAAAGTGCACTAGGCATTATGCTTTGGATTTTATTTTTTAGCTCCTCATCACCTAGAAGCGTAAAATCCCTGCTAGAATTTTTTGTGCTTATATCTATCCCTAGCTTTCCTCCATAGGCATAGCTAGGGCTTGCGTGGTCTAGCGCATCACACACCCCCTCGCTAAACACCAAAGAATCCAAACTAAAATGATTTAGCACATACTCAAAAAGTGCTTGGTAGTCCTCAAGTGGTGGTGCTTCCTGCCCTACAAAAATCGCGTGCTTGACAAAGCTCATCTGCCCCACCCCCCAAAACGCGTGCATTATCTGCCGTGCGTGTCCGTAGTATTGTGGAGCGATTTTTGCCAAAATGAGATTATGAAACACGCCATTTTCAGGCATATTATAATCAACTAGCCCGCTAGCACCACTCATCTGCAAAAGTGGCAAAAACACACGCTCGGTAAGATAGCCCATATACTTATCCTCTAATGGTGGCTTGCCAACCACTGTGGCGGGATATATCGGTTTAGATTTCATCGTTATGGCACTTACCTTTAGCACAGGATAATGTTCAATAGGAGTATAAAACCCCGTGTGGTCGCCAAATGGTCCCTCCTCTTTTGTCTTTAAGGTATCTACCCACCCCTCTATGACTATATCTGCGGTTGAAGGCACACTAAGTGGGTTACTAAGGCAGCGCACGACTTTTGGGCGAGTGCGCTTTATGAGCCCATATAGCATAAGCTCATAGATTCCATTTGGCAATGGTGCTTGTCCACACCAAGTATATAGCGCGTCCCCACCAAGCGCGATAGACACGGGCATTTTTTCCCCCGCTTTTTTGTATTCATTAAAAAAATGCGTAGAATCTTTATGCACTTGCCAATGCAATCCAAGCTCGTTTTTGGAGTGCACTTGCAAGCGATACATTCCTACATTTTTTTTCTTTCCGTTCAAATCTTGCGTATAAACCTGCCCCATAGTGATAAATGGAGCAGCATCGCCCTCCCAAGTAGTGAGAATCGGCAAAGAATATAAATCCACTTCTTTGCCGAGAAATCGCACGGTTTGCGCGGGCGCGTTTTTTGTCATTTTTGGCAGGGTATAATAGAGCCTACCAAATCGCGCTAACGCACTAAAAATGCCCTTTACGCCTTTTGGTGGGGATAGATTTAGCAGTTCTTTTATCATTTTTGCGATAGATTCTGGGGAGTTTGAAGCGATTAGCTCCACGCGCTTAAATGAGCCAAAAATATTCATAAGCACAGGCATAGAAAAGCTATTACCCCTCTTAGAATCAACAGGATTTGTAAAAAGCAGTGCCTTGCCACCGCCCTTTTTTTTGACTTCCAAATATGCCAAATGCGGAATCTCCAAATAAATATCAAGTGGTGTATCAATGATTTCTAGCTCGCCGTGCTTGGCAAACAAATCAATCATTTGCTGCATATTTACTCCTTATAAAGTGTATATAAAATCTTAAAAATTTCTTAGATTTTCTTAAATTTCAGTCTGTATCTAAATGTGCTTTTACGCATTCAAATATCGCATCTGGGGCAATGCTAGCAATCTCAAACTCTCCACTTTGGCTAATCACAAAAGGATTGCCCAAAAGCACGCGCTTTAGCCTTGTTTGTCGCATATTTTTGCCACTAGAGATTTCACTATTTCCTAGCAAAGCTATGCTACAAGGCTGCCATATCGCCCACGCTAGATGAGCTACTCCTGTGTCCCCACCGATGACTATGTCCATATTTTTTAGCACAAATTTTATGTTATTAAAATCAAGTTTTGGTAGCTTTATGGCGCGGATTTGCCGTGATTTTAGCAGGCTTATCATCTCATTTGCCCTCCCCTCTGCCTCATTCCAAATCACATAAATAGTGATATTTCCATAATGCTTTTGAAGCATTCTAGCAAGTGTGCAGTATTTATCAATAGGGTAGGTTTTTTCCTCTATCGAAGCCTCTAGGACAAAGAGAAATTTTTTTGATTCTAGCACTTCTTTTGGACAAGAATCTAGGCTAGATTCCTTGCTAAAATCTTTGGCATATTCTTGCCCAAATTCTTGGCTAGCTTTTGCCCCCTTAGAGCAATATTTTTTGAAGTATTTTTGTGCTAAGTGCTTTTTGTGTGCCAAAAACTTATCATCAAAATCTATCAACTTCCCTGCATTTATCCCAAACCCCTCTCCGCGCAAATCAATCATACGCTTAAACGCCCCCAAATTCATAATCACCCTCTCTAATCCCTCTATACTTTCCTCACTATCGCTTTTTGTGGCTTTTAGCGCACTATCTATACGCTCCAAATCCTCCAAATAATCCTTATCAAGCCTAAGCCCAATGCTTTTTAGAATCTTGTGCAAATCCATTCCAAAAGCCCCAAACACCACCAAAAAATTCCTAACCAAAATATTTGTATGATATGCAATATCCACTCTATGCGTATAAAACACGCTAGCTATGCTCTCTCTACACCCGCGTGCGCTAAACCCCATAAATTTTTTACTACGCAGAAATTTGCCTACAAATGCGGATTTAAGCAAACCCTGCATATCTATGACGGCGTCATATTTCCCACAAGAGCGCATATATCGCCATATTTTATAGATTCCAATGGGGGATTTTAGCCACTTTTTAAACGGCAGTGAATGCAGGCAATCCACACAAGGAGAATCCTCCAAAACCCCGCTAAATCGCTCATCTACAAACCAATCAATCTGCAAATCCTCTTTGGGAGAGAGTGCGTTTGCACTAAATAAACGCAAACCACCTAGCACACTTGCAGAAACTATCACATCACCTAGCGCACTTAGTCGCACAATCGCAATTCTTTTCATCGCCTTTACTCTCGCTTTTGCTTGTATTATTTATTTTACACTGATTTTAAGATTTGCGCTATTTTTTAAAATTATAGCTTAGTCTTTTATATGATTTGTTTTTTTGATGATTTATTTTTGGGCTTATCATTATTTAAGCTGTTTTAAGAGAAAATAACGCAAAAAATCCCACCACAAATCCACAAAATCTAAAAATTCGGAGATAGCAATGAGTAATGCACAGCTTTCACAATACCCACTGCAAAATCAACTGCACAACAAAAGCACTATTAGTGCAAATGCGAATCTTTCTAGCGGGGCAAAAACAGATGATGATTCTATTGCGCTAGATTTTGATTATCTAGCCTTTGAGCGCGAAGCAAAGGTGTTTTTAGGAGACCGTATTTTTAGCGATTATGCGCGTAGATTTGCTTATGGAATCGATGCTTCGTGCTATCGCTATATCCCAAAGCTCGTGGTATGGGTAAAAAATGAGGAAGAAATAGCACGGCTTTATGACTTAAGCCAAAAATACAATATCCCGCTTACATTTCGTGCTAGTGGGACTAGCCTAAGTGGGCAGGCGTGCTCTGATAGTGTGCTAGTGGTGGCAAATGAGTTTTGGAAAAATATCAAAATCAAGTTTGATGACAATGCAGATTCTAGCAAAGCTCCCACCTCTATTGTGTGTGATTGTGGTGTCATAGGCTCGGATGCAAACGCCGCCCTAAAGCCATATAATCGCAAAATAGGACCAGACCCAGCTACGATAAATAACGCCCTAATCGGCGGGATTTTTTCTAACAATTCTAGCGGAATGTGCTGCGGGGTAAAGCAAAACAGCTACCAAACCATAAAATCCATTCGCGTGATTTTGGGCGACTTGAGAAAAACTAGCAAATCTAGCAAAAACTATGGAGATGATAGGGGCGAAAAAATCAAGCATAATGGCAATGCTATTGTCCTAGATACAAGCGATGAGGCAAGGCAGGGCGAAAGTCTAGCTTCTTTTATCAGTGCTTATCCGCATATTGTGAAATCCCTACTTGATTTGCGAGAAGAGATTTTGGCTGATAAAGAGCTTTGCGAGATGATAAAGCGCAAATTTGCTATCAAAAACACCACAGGATATGCCCTAAACGCGCTTGTGGATTTTAGCGATATAAAAGACATACTAAATCATATCTTTATCGGTGCGGAGGGCACTCTAGGCTTCATCTCACGCGTAGAGTATGAGTGCGTGCAAGACTACGCACACAAGGCTTGTGCTTTGCTTTTTTATGAAAATCTTTCCCTTGCAAGCGAGGCAGTAAAGATTTTAGCGCGTAATGATAGCATAGTAAGCGCAGCTGAAATAATGGACTACGCCTGCCTAATGAGCGCGTCAAGCCTAGATGGTATGCCTAGCGAGATAAGCAAGGTAAAAAGCGGGAATTGCGCTATTTTGGTGCAGCTTGAAGAGGATTGCCTAGAAGCACTAGAGAAAAATATCGCTACGATAACCTCCGCGCTTAGTCCCATAGAAAGCCTTTTTGGTGTGAAGTTTAGCTTTGATAGTGCAGAGCAAGAATCGTGGTGGAAAATCCGCAAAGCCCTCCTCCCACTCTCTGCTTCATCTCGCCCAAGTGGCTCAACCGTCATCACAGAAGATATATGCTTTGAAATAGATAGCTTTGCTAAAGGCATACAAAACACCCAAGAGCTTTTTGCAAAGCACGGCTATGAGGGAATCATCTTTGGGCACGCCCTAAGTGGCAATGTGCATTTTATCATTACCCCACTTCTTAAAGATAAAGCAGAAATCACGCGCTTTGGTAGGTTTATGGAGGATTTGGCAAAAATGGTAGCTTCTCTAGGTGGTAGCACAAAAGCAGAGCACGGCACAGGGCGAATGGTTGCGCCATTTGTCGAGCTAGAATGGGGAGAGAAAGCCTACAAAATCAACCAAAAAATCAAGCAGATTTTTGATTCTCGCAATCTCATAAATCCCGATGTCATCATCACAAATGACAAAAATATCCACCTAAAAAACCTAAAGCCCGCTGCACAAGGTGTGCTAGAGGATTACCTTGATGCGTGTATGGAGTGTGGATTTTGTGAAAAAATCTGCCCTAGCAAACATCTAACCCTAACCCCACGCCAGCGAATCGCACTGCGTAGAGAAATCAAGCGACTAAAATCGCTAAAAAACAAAACAAACTCCCAAAGACGACAATACGAGGAGCTAAAAAAATCTTATAAATATCTAGGTGTGCAAACTTGCGCGACTTGCTCTATGTGCGCGACACTTTGCCCGCTAGAAATCGACACTGCCAAAATCGCTCTAAAGCTTAGCCCAAAATGGAGCAAGAAATACGGCGGAGTAAGTGCCCTGCTAGCAAGCTCTCTAAGCCACAATATCTCGCTTATGACAAATCTAGCACGGCATTTAACAAGCCTTAGTAACTCACTTCAAGAGCTACTAACTCCGCAAAAAATGCAAAATCTAACCCGCAAGTTTTATGCCACTATTGGCACACCTATCTTGCCTATCACTATGCCAAAGCCAAATGAGAAAAAAATCAGGGGGCAACAATGGGCTAGCAAGTTTTTAGAGGATAAATGCGATAATGTGGAATATGCTAGCCTAGCTAGCAGTGGTGTTTCAAGTGAAAAATTAAATGGCAGATTAAATGGCGAGGTGGTGTATTTCACCTCGTGCCTAAATCGCATATTTGCGCCAAAATCAAACGCTAGTAGCGAGCTAGAATCAAATATCACAAAAATCTTTGATAGACCGATGCAAGAGGTATTTGAAAGCCTTTGCAAAAAGGCAAATTTCTACTTGCACTATCCACAAAACATACAGCATCTCTGCTGTGGAAAGGCATACAAAAATCACAAAGAACAAAGCCAAAATCTCGCCAAAAATGCCTACCTCGCGCTAAGGGAAGCAAGCCAAAACGGCAGAGTGCCAATCGTATGCGACCACTCGGCTTGCTCATTAGAATTGCTAAAAAAAATCAAAGAATTTGAAGCGCAAGAATCTGCAAATAGCGATTATTTAGCCCCACTTAGATTCTATGATTTGCCTGCGTTTGTAAGCGAGTGCTTACTGCCTCATTTGGAGATTGTCCCGCTATCCCAAGCCACCAAGCAAAATCCGCCAAAAGTCGCACTCTACGCTCCTTGTGGGACAAGAAATCTAAGCGTAAAATCACAAAAATGGGAAGAGAGTATATTTAGCATAGCCAAAGCCTGCGGTGCGGACATAATCCACGATTCTCAAGTCAAGTGCTGTGGATTCGCAGGAAACAAAGGATTTATAACGCCAGAGCTAAATGAGAGTGCGCTAAAATACTTTGGCACAAACTTCTTAAAAAGCTCAAACCAAAGCCCACTATCTCATAGCGACTATATTTTTGATGAAGCAAAAATGGGATTTTCTAGCTCTAGCACTTGCGAAATCGGGCTAGCCCAAAAAAGTGGCTTTGAATGGAGGCATATCATCTACCTAGCCGATATATGCGCAAAGTGATTTTAAAACCAAAGCACTTATGCTACACATTTCTACAAAAACAAATATTGTGTGCTAGAATGCGACTATGGCAAAGATAGATGAGCTAAAAGAACGATTAACAATGCTAAGTTTTGGCTAGGGATAGTTGTAGCCACTTTTTTAGCTATTTCTGGCTGGTGTATCACCAACTACACTAGGACTGATTTGTGGCTTATTATATGCGCTTTGTTGTTGTTATTTTTTCTGCTTGTTATTGCATTTTATAAACAAAGCGATAGATAAAAAATGCAAAGATATAGGCAAAATCAAAAAATAAGGAGATTTTATGGAGTTTTTGGTATTTGGAGTTATCTTTTTTGGCATAGCTTTTATAGGGATTTTAGCTCTCAATACAGCTATAAAAGAGCTAAAAAGCTAGCATTATATTTTGGTATTGCTTTTTTAGGGGCAATATTTATGATAAAAAACACTCTTTTTTCTACACTCCTTTTTTGGCAATTTGTGATATGTTTTGTCTTTTTATCCCCCATACTTTGCGCTGATTTTGGTGCTGGTTTTGGCACACTTGCACAAGCAAATACAAAATCTAGCACAAAATCTAATCCGCCCAAAAGAATTACTACCACCAAAAGCGCAAAACCCACGCAATCAAAAACACCTCAAGCAAAATCTCAAACAACACCTAGCGTGACAAAAACCACACAAAAAAACAAAAAATCCAAAAACGAGCAAGCCAAATCCCAAGAATCAAAACAAGTAAAAGAAGCAAAGCAAACAAAAGAATTCAAACAAGCACAAGAATCTAAGCAAAAAAAAGAGGAAAAAACGCCAAAAGAAGAAAAAAAATCCACAAAACTTCCCTACTCAAAAAAGCAACTAAAAGAGCTTGATATGTTTTTGGAATCTTTGCCAAAATACACACCTAAGCAAATCCAAGAGATTGACAAAGAGCGTGAGATTTTATCAATCATAAACCACACTCAAACGACAAAAGAGGACAAGCTAAAATCCCTAAAGCCACACTGCCAAAAAGGCTCTGCACTTGCTTGCTCAAGCCAAGAAAATCCAAACGATTTCCAAAAAGCTCAAAAAATGCTCCAAAAAGAGTGTGAAGCAAAGCCACCAAATGCAAAAAGCGGGTTATATTGTGCGAGATTGGCAGATAAATATCTACTTGGCAAATCAAAACTACAAACATTTGAGAAATCCTGTGAGCTAGGAGAGCCACTAGGCTGTCTAGGCGCAGTGAGTGCCAAAAAAACTAAAAAAACCAAAAAATACATAATAGTCGCCCACGCCATAAGCGAAAGTCTCTGCGAGAGGGGGTATGGAATCTACTGCGGTGTGGTGGCTAGCGTGCTAAGTTTTAAGCAATCTGGGGGAAGCCTATATTATGCAAAAAAGGGCTGTGAGGAGCTTCACGATAGGCTTACTTGCGCGATTTTGGAGCGGCTAGAAAATAGACCAAAATCACTAGGCAAATAAATATTTAAGCGTGTGTAAAAATCTTTGCCCTAGTTGTTATATAGTGGATTTTGATTGTGTGTGCTGGTTGCGTAGGTTTAGCTGTGTAGGATTTGGTTGCAAGGCTTGGCTTTGTGATAAGTTTTGCTTTTAGGCTTATAAGAGATTTTAGGCAGTTTTGTGTAGCGTTAGAAAACTTTGCATTATGTAGGAGATTTTGCGCAAGTGGCTTAAACCGCGGCGGTTTTTATCACAGCACCACAAAAAATTATTGCCCCCAAAATCTTACCACCCCAAAATAAGATATTTTGCAAAATCAACACAAATTGCGCAAAACTTTGGCGTGATTTTATGCAAAATCTCCGCAAGGATTTTGCAAAACCAAAACCCCCTCCAAAATCTAAAAAGACTATAAAATAATCTATAAAAGCCCTCCAAAATACCGCATATTATTGTTTGAGGTTTAGCAGTGTGTTTAGTATCTGGTCAGAAGTCGTTACGGCTTTTGAGTTTGCTTGGAATCCGCGCTGCACGACAATCAGTTGCGTAAGCGAGCGAGACAAATCCACATTACTCATCTCTAGCTTTGAGCCTGCTACGCCACCTCTACGCCCTGTGTTTGCCGCGCCTATCATCGCTTGCCCAGAGTTTCCTGTGGTGGAAAATACATTGCCACCTTCAGCTTGCAAGCCCGCGTTGTTGGCAAATGTGGCTAGAGCGACTTTTGCTAGGGCTAGCGTGCGTCCATTGCTAAATGAGCCTAGAAGCGCACCCACTTGGTCAAAGCGCACATCTACCAAATCTCCCGCACCATATCCATCTTGCTCAATCGCATAAGTTTCAGAGACTTTATCCACGCTTGTTAGCCCGCCAAATCCACCTGTCGCACCAAAGGATAGGCTTAGTCTTTGTGGGGCGATAGAGCCGTTTTTGGGGTCAAATTGGATAATCGGTGGATTCATACCTGCCAAACTTCCGTCTTTGTTAAATCGCAATCGCCCACCCTCAAAGATATTTGGACGAATAGGCGAAGAGCCATATATCACACCGGGTTCTGGCACGATTGCCCTAAAGCTCCATTCTGCTTGCGCTGTTTTGACAAACTCAAATCTAATCGTATGCTTTGAGCCCAAAGAATCATATAGCTCAATAGTTGTGGCGTGTGTGGCGTGGCTGATTCTAGTAGTGGATACTGCTGCACCGCCCTCAATGAGTGCTGCGGTATTTAGCCCGCGCATAGTGTTTTTAAATAGCACATTTGTAGAGATTTGGTCGCTACCATAAGAGGATACGAAAATCGACATATTGCGGTTTGTATCGTCCTCATCATCGTCTTCTTCAAGGTTTTTGTTTTGCATTTCAAACATACCATATTCATTTACGATGACAGATACAGAAGCAGTGCTATCTGCATACTCCATATCGGGGTATTTTATCATATTAGCATCGTATTGGAGTAGTCGCCTTAGCTCTTCAGTCGTCCTAAACTGCCCTGTGGTAGAATCTGGCGTTTCTGATTTTGTATAGCGATAGCGAAAAGATGTAATATCTGAATCGCCCTCTACGAGATTGGCAAACGCACCCGTGCCACTCGCTGTGATAAAGATATTTTTGGTTTTTTCATCGCCATCCATTTCATTGCGATTGATGATTTTTAGCATTTTGCCCTCTGGGTAGGCTTCGATTCCTGTTTTTTCTGTGAGAGCATTTATCGCATTTATCGCAGAAGTAAGCGTAGAGATTCCACTCATAGCAGAATCATTCCTAAAAGACACTTTTTTGCCATTGATTGAGACGGTGCTGACTTCGTTGGTATCTATTAGGCTATTTACTAGAGTGGAGGTTTTGTAGCTTACCCAAATCCCTTGATTCTCCGTAAGCCCAAAAGCATCGCCATCTTGGTTAAATAGCGCACCCATATCTTCTTGGGATTGTGTGCGATTACCCGCAGAATCATATAGCGGATACACGCCATCAGCTGGAGTGCTAGTGGTGGAGTCTAGCGCGTAAATGTTGGCATTTTGGTCGACATGCCTACCTGCGTTTAGGTTGGCACGAAGTTTGATATTTGCTGAAGCACGAGCTGGCATTACCATATTTGGGTCGATTTGTATATTTCGTATCGGTCCTGTGCTATCGATTTGGAAAAATTCTTGCTCGCTCATTTTTGAAGCATTTTTGAGGTCGTCTTTTAGCCACCCTTGCACGACATAGCCACCTGTGGTAACGAGATTGCCATCTGCGTCAAAAAGAAAGCTACCATCACGCGTGTAGTTTAGCGTGATACCTCTATCTGGGGAAATGACAAAAAATCCCTCGCCCTCAATAGCAATGTCTGTTTTGACATCGGTATTTTGTGTGCTACCTTGTGAAAACACCTTTGTTGTGGCGTTTATACTCACACCAAGCCCCACAGAAAAGTCGTTTTGTCCACCGCGCCCTGTTTTGTAAGGAGAGGTGGCAATCAGCTTGGTTTGGGATAGCATATCCACAAACGAAGCCCTAGAGTATTTGAAGCCAACTGTATTGACATTTGCTATGTTATTAGATTCTACATCAAGTGCGATTTGATGAGCTTGCATACCGCTTACGCCTGACCACAATGACCGTAACATTTTCGTCCTTTATGAGAAATTTGCTAGCAAGCAAAAAAGCAACAACTATGCCAAAAGTAATCTCTAAAAATAAGCAAATAAAAAATTATCTTAGAAAATCTAAAAGCGACACATTTAAGCAATATAAATGCGACAAAATAGAATTAAAAACGCCACAAAAAGCCAAAATATTGCAAAATTACACAAAAGTTTTGTGCAATTTATTAAAGTTTAACCACAAAATGCCTATACTTCAATTTTAGTAGGCTTTAAGATTTTGCTAGTATTTTGTATCACTTTGTTATTTAGTGGTGCTTTTTGCCAAACATTTTTGCCATTTTTTGCCAAAGCAAAGGGGCAAAATCTTGCAAAATCTTAAAGAAAATCTTACAACATAGTAGCTTGCTTTAGGCTACTTTATCTAAGGAGATAAGGCGATGAAAAAAGCAGTAAATTTGTGGGGGTTGTGCAAGTTGTGGATTTTGCACTTGAGAGAGGCATTTTTTATAAGCGTTATAGGTGTGGCGTGTGTGGGCGCATTTGCCTCACAGAGCTTAGGACAGAGCTTGGCGCAAGAGTCTAGCGATGATTGCAACAAAGAGACTTGCTCGGCAAAAGCGCATAATTATGAGATTCAAGGCGACATTGAGCGAGCTATTGCGCTGTATAAAAAAGCCATTGAGTTAGGGGATTTGGAGGCTTACTCTTATCTAGCATTGCTATATCAATCCCAAAACAACACCGCCTTAGCAAAGAATTATTTTCAGCTTGGCTGTGATAATTCCCAATATGACGCTTGCTTCAATCTAGGCACATTTTTTGAGCTAGGCAGGGATTTTATCCACGCTCAAAAATACTACAACATAGCGTGTGAAAAAGGAAGCGCAAAAGTAAAAGCAAACGCCTGCCACAATCTAGGTGTGCTACATAGTAGCGAAGTGGCGGGCTTAGAGAGGGATTATGATAAGGCGTTGAGGTTTTATCAAATCGCGTGTGATTTAGACAACCCCAAAAGCTGTGGTTCTTTGGGGACTTTTTATGAAAAAGGCAATGGTGGTGTGGAGCAAGACTATGCTAGGGCGTTTGAGCTGTATAAATTTGCTTGTGATTCTGGCGAAGCAAGGGCTTGCTTCAATCTAGGCACACTCTATGATAGAGGCTATGGTATGAAGCAGAATTTCAAAAAGGCTTTTGAGGTGTATAAAATAGCTTGCAATGCCAAGCACGCCGAAGCGTGCAACAATATGGGGCTTATGTATGATGAGGGGCTTGGCGTGCGAAAAAGCCCACAAAAGGCATTGGAGTTTTACAAAGTCGCTTGTGATTTGCAAAGCCTAGTGGCGTGCAACAATCTAGGCTATCTCTATGAGAACGAACCAAAGCTAAAAGACAGACAAAAAGCATACACCTACTACCAAATGGCGTGTGATATGAAAAGTGCCAAAGCCTGCTACAATCTAGGCTATCTCTATGATACTGATGAGGAAAGCAGAGACACAGATAAGGCATTTAAGCTATATGATGCTGCTTGCGGGCTAAAAGACGCTATGGCGTGCAACAATCTAGGAAATCTCTATGACAAAGGCGAGGGAGTAGCACAAAACCTTGAAGTAGCAAAGAAATACTATGAGAGGGCTTGCGAGCTTGGCGCGGAGCTAGGCTGCGTAAATAAAGATATGTTTGAGAAAAATCATCAGCGAATCGACAGAAGAGGAAACAACAAAAAATGAAGCGTTGTAGATTTTCTCTTTACGCGACTTTGGCGTGCCTTAGACTTGCTTTGCTTTTTGGCATAGTGCCTAGCATAGCAGACGCGATGAGCTATCAGGCTTGTCAGCAGTTTTATAGGCAAGCCACAAGTGTTGTTGACTCCAAAAGAGTGTTTTCACTCCAATACAACGGCAAGTCATACTTGCTCGCCTACTCAAAAACCCCCCTTAGCTCATCTAAAATCATCAAAAGAGACATATTTTTGGGACTATATCTTTTCTCTGGCTCTACCCCGCTAAGCTACCGCATAAAGCCCATAGACAGCTATGCAAACTCACTCTCTCTAGCAGGCGTGAGTGCTACTGAAGCGGTAAATGGAGTGGTGGTAAGCGGTGGCAGAGGGATTTTTGATTTGGCAAAGTTTTCAAAGCCATTGCCAAAAGATTCTGTCATAAGCAATATCTGCTTTCAAGTGTATGGATTTTATGCCTATGACAATTATTTCGTGCCTAAGCCTTTGATTGATAGATTTCTCTCAAGCAAAGGCGGAATCTATGGCGACATAGGAGTAAGAATCATAGAATCTAGCCAAGATTCCCAAAACCTAGCCCAAAAAAATCCCGCAAATCCCAAATCCACGCAAAGCCCCACCAAGTCATCGCCAAAATCCATAATAGTCGAGCAAATCGATATATTTTTCCCAAACAATCCATTTTTGCCACGCGATAAGATTGTATCCATAAATGGCGAGAGCATAAAATCTAGCGTAGATTTTGAATGGAAAGTGGCAAACCTCACGCCAAATTCCACTGCCAAAATCGCCATAGTGCGAAATGGCAAAGCCCAAACCCTAGAAGTCAAAGTCCTGCATAGGCAAGGTGGTGGCTTGCTTAGTGATACATTTTTGGAGAGGTTTGGTGTTTGGCTTGATAGCAACCTTGTGATTCGCTCGATGAAAACGCCACTTCCCTTTAATCTATCTTTGCTAAGCGAGGGTGACCAGCTTTTGTGGATAGATAAAACACCTATAAAAAGGGGCGATGGATTTTGGCATTTGCGAGAATTGCTGATGAGGGCGTGGCTAAATGGAAATATTGAGCTTCTTATACTGCACGAGGGGGTGGAAGCCTTTGTGCGCTCTCAAATGCGCTAGCAAACCTAAGCAACACTAGCAACAATCTATCGCAATGAGGAAAAAACCAAAAAATCCAAATGAAGCAAAACCTGCAAAACCTGCAAAAATCTAGCTTTGATTTTTAGATTTTGCTTAGTTTGCAAGACTTGTGATTAGAGTTTTTGCTAGCAAAAACAAATTTTTGCAATAGCCTTTTAAGCTAGCAGCACCCAAATAATGCCAAACCAACACCAAAAGGAGAACAAAATGGAAATCTTACTTCAAAGCCTATCCCAAAACTACCTGCTTATCAAATCACTACACATTATCAGTGTTATTTGCTGGATGGCAGGGCTTTTTTATTTGCCTAGACTTTTTGTCTATCACGCAGAAAACTCCTCAAACGCAGATTTTGTAGCCGTAGTCAAGCTACAAGAATATCGCCTTTTTGCCTACATTATGCGACCTGCTATGCTTGCTAGTGTCATCACAGGTGTGCTTATGATTGCGAGTGATTTTGGGATTTTCAAAAGCGGTGTTTGGATACATATCAAGCTGCTTTTTGCCCTATTTTTGCTACTTTATCATATTGCTTGCGGGATTTTGGTAGGTAGATTGCAAAGAGGTAGCTCAAAGTTTAGTGGCAAGTTTTTTCGCTTTTTCAATGAGATTCCAACGATTTTGATGATAGTCATCGTAGTTTGCGCTGTGATGAAATTCTAAGCATTCAAGGCTTTTACTTAAGGAAAAAATATGGCAAAACAAAAACTATGGGGTGGGCGATTTAGCGCGGGCTCTAGCGCGTTATTAGAAGAGTTTAATGCTTCGATAAACTTTGATAAACGGCTTTGGAGCTATGATATTTTGGGCTCAAAAGCACACGCAAAAATGCTTTGCAAAATAGGGGTTTTAAGCGCAAATGAGCTTAGTCAAATCACGCAAGGACTAGAATCTATCGCCACTCAAATTGCTCAAGGCAAGTTTAGCTTTGAGATTGCTGATGAGGATATTCACATGAGCATCGAGCGCGCACTTATAAACCTCATAGGCGAGGTTGGCAAAAAGCTCCACACCGCTCGCTCTAGAAACGACCAAGTCGCGCTAGATTTTAGAATGTTTGTCCTAGATGCAAACCGCGCGATAAAAGATGAGATTTTAGCCCTTATCGATGGGCTTTTAGGCATAGCTTCACGCCACACGGATACACTTATGGCAGGTATGACGCATTTGCAGCACGCCCAAGTGGTAAATCTAGGATTTCACATAGTCGCGTGGGTATCAAGCCTAAAGCGTGATGTAGAGCGACTAGATAGCGCGTTTAAGCAGGCGGATTTTATGCCACTAGGTAGCGGGGCATTGGCAGGCACACCTTATAAAAACGATAGGGAATTTTTGGCAAAAGAGCTAGGATTTGGCACACCTACGCTAAATGCTATGGATTCTGTGAGTGATAGGGATTTCGCACTTGATTTGCTATATGCTATTGCTATGCTTAGTATGCACATCTCACGCATAGCCGAAGAAATGGTGCTATGGAGTAGCGCGGAGTTTGGGTGGCTAAGGCTTAGCGATGAGTATGCCACAGGTAGCTCGATAATGCCACAGAAAAAAAACCCCGATGTCCCAGAGCTACTGCGTGGCAAGAGTGGCAGAGCCTATGGCAACCTAATCTCGCTACTTGTAACGATGAAATCCCTCCCCCTAGCTTACAACAAAGACACCCAAGAGGACAAAGAAGCAGTGTTTGATAGCATAGATACCGCGCTTATTAGCCTAAGGATTTTGCGTGAGGCGTTGCTAAGTGCGGAGTTTGACACGGACAAAATGTCGCAAGCCTGCAGGGTAGGGCATTTGAGTGCTACGGATTTGGCAGATTTTTTGGTGCGCGAATGCAAAGTGGCATTTAGAGAAGCACACCATATCACAGGCAAAGTCGTAGCCTACGCAGAATCAAAAGGCATAGATATAAGCGAGCTAGAGGAAGCAGAGCTAGACACGCTACTATGCGAGATAAAATCTAGTGCGACAAAAGAAGCAAAAAAAGTGCTATCCCTCACGCGCTCAATGTGCTCAAGAGACACGCTAGGAGGTAGCTCAAGCACGCAGACACAAAGCCAGATTGACTCTCTAAAGTCGTGGCTAAACTTAGCAAAAAAAGAAAAATATCAATACAAAGGACAAATATGAATAAAAAAACCACAAAAATGCCAAATACAAAGCTGATAAAAAAGACCACAGATTCCAATTTTTTGTCGCTTATGAGTTTGGACTCTACGCTAAGTGCTAGTGAAGTGAAATCTAGCGCGACAAAATCTAGCCAAGCAAAATCTAACAAAGCAAAATCTAGCCAATCTAGCAGAGCAAAATCTAATAAGCCAAAATCTAGTGAAAAAAAAACAAATATGACAAAATCTAGCACAAAATCCACTCAAGCAAAAAAATCAAATACTACAAAAACACCCACCAAATCAAGCAACAAAACCACCCAAAATACTAGGCAAATCGCCTCCAAGCAAAAGCAAATTGTTTCAATGTTTGATAACATAGCCAAAGACTATGACAAGGCAAATCATTTGCTAAGTTTGGGGATTGATATTTCGTGGCGTATAGATGCGTGCAAGAGAGCGTATAAAGCACTGCAATCCACTCCAAACAAAACTCCAAACAAAGCAGAAAGCAATGCGGAAAACAAGCCAGCAAGCAAGATAGCAAGTAAGGTGGCAAGCAAAGCAGAGCAAAATCCACCCACCCAAAATCTAAAAATCGCAGATATTGCTTGTGGCACGGGCGATATGCTACTTCAGTGGCACACCCAAGCAAGCAGGCAAAATCTCATCATAGACACACTTATCGGCATAGACCCATCAAAAGAAATGCTAAAAATTGCCAAGCAAAAAATCCAAAAAAAACTACAATCCAGCAAATCCCCCAAAGTCCTCATAAAAGTCGGCGAAGCAAAGAATCTATCTATGCTAGAAAAAGAAAGTGTGGATATACTCTCTATCTCTTATGGACTGCGCAATGTGCTTGAGTATGAGAGGGCTTTGAGTGAGTTTTGGCGCGTGCTAAAGCCTAGTGGCGTGCTAGTGGTGCTAGATTTTTTCAAAAAGCCAAACCCAAGTTTGCTTGATAGATTTGTAGGCATTTATACGCGCACGATTTTGCCATTTGTAGGGTGGGCGATTTCGCGCAATTATGAAGCGTATAAATATTTGCCTGATTCTATGGATAGCTTTGTAAGCCCACAAAAACTAGCCCAAGATTTGCAATCGCTAGGATTTAAGCAAGTGCAAATCAAAGGATATAGTGCCAATATCTCTCATCTAGTGCTAGGTGTGAAAGGTAAATTGTGATTATTTTTCGTATTTGACAATCCATTTGGATTGAAATGGATTGGTATTTGTGGCAATGAATAACACTTAGGTTTGTGCCAAAGATATTGCAGAATGCTAGATTCAAACCTTATATTTACGCGTTTGTATTCGCTTGCACTTACCTTACATTTTTACATTTCCCACAACCATAGCGCAAAATCTCATTCCTAGCACCAACAAGAGAGAATGTGGCGTTAGGCTTAAGGTTTTGCCTGCTTTGAAGCAAAGTCTATTCATT
>NZ_NXLN01000029.1:0-29780 GCF_003364135.1 Helicobacter sp. MIT 01-3238 | reverse complement strand
GATTCTAGTGAGTCCAAAGCGACACAAACGCTATCTAAGGCAGATAGTGAGTTTCTATTTGGCACAAATGCTAAGAATCTAAATGTAGAAGTTCTATCTCAAAAAGAGCTAGAAGAGACACAAGGCGAGTTTTGGAATTTCGTCAAAGGTGGCTTTGATTTTGTGAGATATTTCTTACGAGAAACCAAAAAAGACGGCTGGTGGAATTTTAGATTCTAGTCGCATTTGGTGCTGAATATATCACACTACTTTTAGCAATGCAGGGTAAAAACTTGCATTGCTATCATTTCTACTTAAGGAGAACATAATGTTTGATGTTTTAGATAAAAAGTTGAGATTATCATTTGCCTTAGCTGGATTTTTTGGGATATTTGGTAGCGCAAATGCTGCTGGACTATGCTTTCAGGGCGATGATGAGCATTGCTTAAGTGCTAGGTTTGGTGTAGGTGGACTGTATTCAAACTTTAGCGGAAGTGGTGCTGGCGTGAATAACTATGGTGGCTTTGTAAATGTCGAAGTAACCGAAGCATACAAAAGATTTCAAGCTATGCTTGGCATAAGGGTAGAGGGTGGAGGTGCTAGCTTCAAAGGAAGCACACTAGCCAATCTAGGCTTAGGCTCTGCGTTTTTTGGCGAAGAGACAAAAGTCAAGCTAGGTGCAAATGTGCTTACCAAAAGAGTGCCACTTTTTATAAATTTCGTATTTGGCAATGAGTATTACAGCACAAATTTTGGCACAGTGCAAAAAAGAGGCTTTGAAAGACTTGTTTTAAATCTAGGCTTAGAGCTACAAGGTGCTATCCCACTAGGTGGAAAATCTCGACTAGAATATAGTGCTGGAGCAAGTGCTGTAAGTGCGTATTATGTGCTTGCCAAAACTTATGAAGCACGGTCTAGGGTAGATGATTTTGGGCTAGGCGTGAGTGCTAGTGTAGGCTTTGCAAACGAGATAAACGACCGCTATGAGTGGTATGCGCGTGTTGTCGGCAAGTATCAAAAGCTAGGCACATCTAAAGGCGTGCCGTTTTATCAAAATGGTGGGACAGCTAACGCTACCACGATAAACTATCCTGCTAGCAACAACTTCGCTGGAATGCTAGAAGTAGGACTTGGGTTCTAAAGGAGTGTAGATGAGATACTTTGGACTTAGTCTATTTTTTGCTTTTGGTATTTTGCAAGCTCAAGGTGCTGTGCAAAGTCCTGCACCGCAGTCTGTGCAAGGTAGTGCCTCTAGTATAGAGCAAGGTGCTATGTCAAAGCCTTATGCCGAGTTTCTCTTTGGCACACAAAATCTAAGCAATCTAAATGTGGAGATTTTGTCCCAAAAAGAACTAGAAGAGACACAAGGCGAGTTTATTGGCTGGCTTGGCAAATGGATTTTTTCAAGGCTAAATATATGTTGCTTTATAAGCAGACCTGTGCAGGTTGTTAAGTAGCTTTATCTGTCATTACCACACATTTTTTTCAAAAAGCACAATGTGTGGTAATTTGCTGTAAAAGCTAGTGCTTTAATCGTTAGTGTGTTGTAACGCTTGCAATGGTTGAATAAAGAAATATTATCACAGTTATAAGCGTTTAACAAAAGCCTATAATATCGCTATGATTTGGTAATACTCTCATTTAAGGGTTCTTTTTGATTCTCAAAAATTTGAGCAAAATGATAAATTATGAAAAAAATAATCATTTTGCTTGACAAGGTTACCAAAATTTGTTAGGATTCGCCCGCCACCTTTGAGAAGCATTATCAAATAAGGTGGCAAATTTAATTTATTCAAAGGAGGCGAGAAATGAAACGAATCATTTCAATCCTAGCTTTAAGTGCCTTTGTAGGCATTAGCGGTTTATCAGCTGGCGTTGATTCTAGCGAGTCCAAAGCGACACAAACACTATCTAAAGCAGATAGTGAGTTTCTATTTGGCACAAATGCTAAGAATCTAAATGTAGAAGTTCTATCTCAAAAAGAGCTAGAAGAGACACAAGGCGAGTTTTGGCCTGCGATAGGTGTTGGACTTGGCATTTCTGCTGTTTCTTATGGACTATGCGCCATTTTCAGCAAAGGTTGTCGCTTTAATCTAAACTTTGGCTCTAGGTTTTAGCCTCAAGCCATAACCAAAACGCCTTTCTGTCTTAACTAAGCCAAGTAGGGATTAAATCTCTGCTTGGCACATATAATCAAAAGGAGTCAAGAAATGACACTGATTCACAAGCAAGATATGCTAAATAAGCTACATAAAAAACAAAAAGAATTTTTTGGAAAACCAAATATTGCAAAACAAGCAAGCAAAATCCTTTTTGTTTTGGGCATAGGTGGACTTTCTAGTCTAGAGGCTGTTGGGCTGTGCTTTCAGGGAGATGAGGAGCATTGTCTATCGGGTAGGTTTGGTGTGGGTGCAAGCTATTTGCACCTAGACTCATCACAAGCAAAGGCACAATCTTATGGTGGGTTTGTCAATGCTGAAGCGACAGAGTCCTACAAGCGATTTCAGGCGTTGCTAGGTATCCGCTTGGGACTTGGTGGGATTACATATAGTGGGGCTACATTTGATAGCTTAGGCAGCAAAGAGCTAGCCCTAAACACAGATGTAAAAATCAAGCTAGGACTAAATATACTTACAAAAAATATCCCGCTTTTTGTAAATGTAGTGCTGGGCGATGACTATTTGGGGGCTTCTTCGGCGAGTGGCACTACTTCTAAAGGGTTTAATAGAAATCTATTTTATGGTGGGCTAGAGCTACAAGGAGCTGTGCCTGTGTCTAGCAAAGGGCGCATAGAGTATAGTGCTGGGTTTAATGCTATAAGTGGCTGGTATGAGCTAGGCAAGACTTATGGAGCAAAGTCCGGGCTAAAGGGCTTTAGCTACGGAGTGTCCGCAACTCTAGGCTATTCCCAAGACATAGATGAGCGCAAAGAATGGTATATCAAAGCTATTGGCAAATACGAAAATCTGGCGCAATCTAGGGCTGTCCCTTTCTATGCGACTTATGAGGGAAATCCAAATCCAATTAGTTATAGAAGCTTTGGTGCTAGTCAAAATTTTGGCTTGATGATTGAAGCGGGGATTGGGTATTAGCATTTATCGCATTTCTTAGAGATTTTGCATAGAAGCAAAATCTCTGCATATATTATTCAAGGAATATCAAGTAATGCAAAACATTATTTATCATTTTAGATTTTTTAAATTCACTAGGATTTTTGCGCTATCTTTTGCTATGAGTGCAAGTAGCATAGTAGCACACGCAAAATCTGTAAATGTCGATGAGATAATGACAAAAAGCAATGACTTTAAGCTAATCACTTCTTTTTCTTATATAAATCTTTTAAGCAAAAATGCCTTTAGCGGAATCGCACAGATTCAGCTACCAAGTAATAATTCTCAAATCTCTGTGCCCATATCTACCACGACAAATCAAGACTATCTCGCTTTCTCGCTTTATGCGCGATATGGTGTGTATAAGCGTGTGGAAATCTTTAGCACGGTAAATGCTTTTTGGCAACACAGTGTCGCAAAAAATGACATAACAAACACTTATGCTAGCAATAGCACAGGGGACTTTGGCTCGTGGAATGTAGGCGTGCTCGTAGAAGCAAAGCGTGAGGGCAAAGCCCCCGCACTTATGCTAGGAGCGAGTATGGACATCATAGAGAGGGCTTACTATCAAAGCGGGGCAAAAAACCTCCAATACGCCAAAAACTATAATTTCTTTGCGACAAGCTACTATACGATTGACCCTATCGTGCTAGCACTGCAAGCTAGCTTTTCGCTAAGCCTCAAAAAATCCCACCTATCCCAAAGTATAGATAATGGAGAGCGTATCTCACTGCGCCCTATGGTGTATTTCGCTGTGAATCCATACATATCACTAAATGCTGGCATAAGCTACCAATACCAAACCCGAGATAATGTAAATGATAGATACCTAGCCCCGCTTGGCTCTTCGCTCGGGCTAAATCTAGGGCTAGCTTATGAGATAATGGCAAATCTTATTTTGTTTGCAGATGCGGAGTTTCGCGAAAATGCGCAGTATAAGACAAACTCGATTTCACTTATGCTATCTTATAAAATCTAAAAATGATAAAAAAAATTTTTGCTTGTGGGCTTGTGCCTTGCTTCATAGCGTTTGCAGAAGTGGGGCAATCTAGCCAATCTAGTGCACCACAAATATCTAGCGCACCACAAGTGCAATCAAGCACACAAAAATCTAGCCAAGCAGAATCTAACAAAGTGGATTCTAGCCAAGCAGATTCTAGTAAGGCAAAATCTAGTGAAGTAGAATCTAGCAAAGCAAAATCTAGCACAAAATCTAGCAAGAAAAAATCTAGCAAATCTAAGAATACTAGCACGCAAAAATCTAGCGTGCATATTTTTAGCTCCCCTTTGTTTTCGCCTCCATTTGCCCCTATCACAAAAGATAGGCAAATCACAAGCTGGAGTGAAATGCGCGATAAAAATCTCACAAAGCAAGAGTATGATTATAGCTGTGGGGCTGCTTCGCTATCAAGTATTTTGGAGCATTATTATGGACTAGAAAACGCAAGTGAAAAAGAGATTTTGGATACGGTGCTACTAAAAAAGGGAATCGACATAAACCAAAAAGAAGAAATACAATTTGATGATGAGATGAAGCAAAAGGCGCATTTGTCGTTTTATGATATGGTGGGGTATGCGGAGGATAGAGGGTTTAAGGCGTTTGGATTGGCGGTGGATTTACCCGCACTATATGAGCTAAAAGCCCCCGTCATCATCTATGTCAAGGTGCGAAATATTGAGCATTTTAGCGTGCTAAAAGGGATAGATTCTAAGTTTGTGTATTTGGCTGACCCGAGCTTTGGCAATATCAAAGTGAGTGTTGCAAAATTTGTAGAGATGTTTTATCCCAAAAAGACAAGGCAGGAAGCAAGAGAGGAAAAACAGCAAGCAAAGCTAGCAAAAAAACCTAAAAAATCTTATAGCGATGAAGCAGAATCTATGATGATACAAAACCACTCCCAAAATCGTCTAATGAGGGGCAAGATAATGGCGATAGTGCCAAATATGCAACCCACACAAAATCAAGCCGCACAAAGTGAAAATCTGCAAAATCAAAATTATCAAAATCAAAATAGCCAAGATTTGGCTACGCAAGAAAATCTAGCGCAAAACAACGACTTCACACAAGAAAAATCAGCGCAAAATGACTTTGGACAAAAAAACTTCCCACAAGAAAATTTGACGCAAGAAAAAAAGGACAAAGATTCCCTAGACAAATCCGCACAGGTGGATTCCACGCAAGCAATCCCACCACAAACAATCCCGCAAGCAAAACCAAACCCAAACCCAAAGATAAATGCAGAATTTATGAAGCTAGAAAAGCACTCTGGATTTGTCTATGAGGGCATAAAAGATATGCTACTTCTAAGGCAGTGATTTATGCTAGAGTGAAAATCTTACAAAAACTTTTTATCAGTTTTTTACTTAAAATTTTTTTCAAATTAAAAAACTTCTTTAAAAAATACTTCAAAAACTTAAAACCCCCTCTTGAAATCTGCTAAAACTTTTTTGAAACTCCTTTAAGATTTGCAAGCTAGATTTTGCAAAACTTCGCTTGATTCTCACGCTTGAAGCGACATATCACAATGCACATTTTACATAGATTTTACAAAAGCCTGCTAGTTGCTCTTACACTGCGTTGTTATGATTTCGCTGTGTTGGGATTGCGTATGTTGCAAATTCGCACAAGTAAATCAAATCAACAAAAGGAGATACAATGTTGAAAAAAGTTCCACAAACAATCAAAATCGCTCAAATAATCGGGCTTATCTCTTTGGCACTAGCTTCTTTGACTTTAAGCGGAGGATTGCTAAAGGCTTCGCAAACGGGCAAAATCAATGTGATTTCGCGCGAGGACGGCTCTGGCACAAGGGGTGCGTTTGTAGAGATTTTTGGGCTACTTGAGTCCCAAAACGGCAAAAAAGTAGACACTACAAGCCTAAAAGCAGAAATCACAAACTCTACCGCCGTAATGCTAACAAGCATAGCAAATGATAAAAACGCAATCGGCTATGTCTCTCTAGGCTCGCTAAAGTCAATGGTAAAGGGTGTAAAAATCAATGGCGTTGCTCCAAGCGTAGAAAATATCAAAAGCAAAAAATACAGCATTTCTCGCCCATTTAATGTAGTCATCAAGCAGGATTCGGCTTTGGTGAGGGATTTTTTGGACTTTAGCAAGGCAAATAGTGCGGTGATTTCAAAAGCGGGCTATATCCCACTAGATATAAGCACAAAACCAAATCCCAAAAAGCTAAGTGGCAAAATCGTAATCGCAGGCTCAAGCTCTATAACACCACTTATGGAAAAGCTAAAAGAATCATACACCGCGCAAAATCCAAGCGTGAATATTGAGATTTTGCAATCTGACTCCACAACGGGCATAAACTCTGTCTTGCAAGGAATCGCAGATATAGGAATGGTAAGCCGTGAGCTAAAAGACAAGGAGCTAAGCTCGGGCATAAAGGCGGAGGTTTTAGCTATTGATGGCTTAGCTGTGATAGTAAATCCACAAAACACCATAAGTGATTTGAAAAAAGAGCAAGTAAAAGATATTTTTAGCGGCAAAATACTTAAGTGGGAAGAACTAAAATAGTATGACTTAAAATGGAGGGGACACCTAACATAATTTTCTAAGCGCAAAAATCTCACAAAATCTAAATCTCACAAAATCTCACAAAAAGGAGTGTCTATGCAAATTTTTACCCAAAAGATTTTGCAACTACTAGATATGAAAAAAAAGATTTTGCCTGATTTTTTTGCGCAAAATATTTTTCCACAAAATCAGTTTTTGAGAGATTTTATCACGCGAGAAAATGACAAAAAAACTTCACAAAAAAATCCAAAATCCCCCAAAAAACCAAAGAAACCCAAAAATCATATTGTTAGATTTTTTGCGTTGCGATTTTTGCGTGTGTTTAATGTGATAAAAAAACAAAACAAAAAACACAAAAAAGATATTTTTAGCCTTGAGTTTTTTGCTTCAATGCTTTTTGGACTTTGCGCGGTAGTGTGTATAATTGCTGTGATTATCATCTGCGTATTTTTGTTTGGCAATGCCATTCCTACAATCTTTAGCATAGGGGTTAGCGAATTTTTATTTGGCGAAGTGTGGCAACCGCTAAATGAAGTTTTTGGGATTTTTCCTATGATTGTGGGAAGCCTTTATGTAACGGCTTTGGCGATTTTGTTTGGTGTGCCTTTTGGGATTTTGTGTGCGATTTATTTGGCGTATTTTTCTGCCAAATCCAAAATCATAACGCCTTTGGTAGAGCTAATGGCTGGGATTCCTAGCATTGTGTATGGATTTTTTGGGCTAATTGTGATTGTGCCGTTTTTTGCCCAAGTCTTTGACACAAATGGCAAGGGACTAATAAGTGCGTCTATCCTTTTGGCAATGATGATTTTGCCTACAATCATTTTGGTATCAAAGACGAGCATAGAAGCTGTTAGCAAAAGCTACTATGAGGGCGCAATCGCGCTTGGTGCGAGTAAAGAACGCGCGGTGTTTTTTGTCGTGCTAAAGGACGCAAAAAGTGGGATTTTGGCAAGTGTGATTTTAGGCGTTGGTAGAGCTATCGGAGAGGCGATGGCAGTGATTGTCATCGCTGGAAATCAGCCTATAATCCCTACCCAAATAAGCGATGGACTTCGCACACTTACGACAAATATCGTGCTAGAGCTAGGCTATGCAAGTGGGATTCACAGAGACGCGCTAATCGCATCAAGTGCGGTGCTGTTTGTGTTTATACTGCTTATCAATATGTGCTTTTTGGCACTAAAGAAAAAGTCATAAAAGTTTTGGTGCAAATGCGCTAAAAAGGGGCTAAAAATGGGATTTAAAGAAAAAATCGACAAGCAAATGATAGCTACCATAAAATCGCAGGATTTCTTGTCGCTATTTTTACGCGCTATTATTTATATCGGCGTGTTTTTCACACTTGCCACTATCGCGCTAATCGTGGGCTATATTTTAATCAAAGGCATTCCGCATCTAAGCCTAAAGATTTTTGAGTTTGAATACTCTACTTTAAATGCTTCGATGACACCTGCGATAATCAACACGGTTTTTATGATTTTGCTATCTTTGGTTTTTGCACTGCCTTTTGGAATCTTTGGTGCGATTTTTTTGCAAGAATACGCTAAAAACACTAGCTTAGTAGTCGCGCTTATAAATTTGGCTTCGCAAGTGCTAGTTGGGATTCCTAGCATTGTGTATGGACTTTTTGGATTTTTGGCTTTTGTGATTTATTTTAAAATGGGTGTGAGTATGCTCTCCGGTGCGCTTACTTTGGCGGTAATGATTTTGCCATTGATTTTGACTGCTACGCAAGAGTCGCTAAAGTCTGTGCCACAGGCTTATAAAGAGGGTAGTTTCGCGCTTGGAGCAGGGAAACTACGCACGATTTTTGTGGTGGTTTTGCCTTGCGCGATGAGTGGGATACTAAGTGGCGTGATTTTAAGTATAGGGCGTATCATAGGGGAGAGCGCGGCATTGCTTTATACTTCTGGGAGCGTGGCAAAGGTAGCAGGGGTAGGCGACTCTGGGCGGACACTAAGTGTGCATCTCTACGCGCTTTTGAGTGAGGGGCAGTTCATCGAGCAGGCTTATGCTACGGCGGTAGTGTTATTGTTTATCGTGGTGGGAATCAACCTGCTTTCAAATGTGGCAATCAAGCGATTTGGTGCGAAATAAGTAAAAAAGGAGTGAAAAATGGGCGTTGCATTTAAAATCAAAGATATGAATTTGTATTATGGGGATTTTCGTGCGCTAAAAAATATCAATTTGGAATTGCAAGAAAACGAGATAAGCGCGTTTATCGGTCCTAGTGGCTGTGGAAAATCGACTTTGCTAAAAAGTCTAAATCGTATGAATGACTTGGTAGAAAACTGCAAAATCAAAGGGCAGATTTTGCTAAATGATAAAAATATCTACAAAAATTACAATGTCAATCTACTTCGCAAAAAGGTGGGAATGGTATTTCAAAAGCCAAATCCATTTCCTATGAGTATCTATGAAAATCTAACATTTGGTCCCAAAACACACGGAATCAAGGACAAAACCAAACTAAATGAAATCGTAGAGAAATGCCTAAAAAATGTCGCGCTATTTGATGAGCTAAAGGACAGACTGCAGACTTCCGCGCTATCGCTTAGCGGTGGACAGCAGCAAAGGCTGTGTATCGCTAGGGCTTTGGCGATAAATCCAGAGGTGATTTTGATGGATGAGCCTACAAGTGCGCTTGACCCGATTTCTACGCTTAAAATCGAGGAGCTTATCAAAGATTTGCGCTCCAAATACACCATAATCATAGTTACGCATAATATGCAGCAAGCAATGCGTATCAGCGACAAAGTGGCGTTTTTTTGGCTAGGCGAAATGGTGGAATTTAACAAAACTAAAATCATCTTTAGCGATGAAGCAAAAGAGAAAAAGACAAGAGACTATATCGCGGGGAGATTTGGGTAGGATTTGGCAAAATTCTAGATTCGTGAGTATTTTTGCAAAGGTGGCGAATCTTATAAATTTTACTTTTTGAAAAGTTTGCTATGGCTTCCCACACGCAAGGCATTTAGCTGTAAAATATCATCAAATTTTTCATAGATTAGTAGCAAATCTGGCTTTATGTGGCACTCTCTAGTGCCTTGCAGATTGCCACTTAGCGCGTGGTCGTTGTGCTTTGGCTCTAGTGTTTCGCCCTTTGCGAGTTTATCTATTAGCTCCATAGTCAGCTCTTTATCCGCTACACTAAGGCTTTTTGCGTCTTTTTTAAAACTCTTTGTTAAGTGGATTTTATACATTTAGATGAGTCCAGCGTCTTTAAAGGCTTCTTTCGCGCTACTAAAAGTCCGCAATGTGCCGTTTTTACGCGCAGACTCAACCTCTGCCTTTGCCTTTAAAATCCCTTTTTCAAATTTTGTGAGTTTTGGTTTTTTGCCTTTTTCGACCCTACATTTTGCATTCATCGCCTTGCTAAGTGCCTTAAACGCAGGGAGAAACTCATCTTTGACATTTTCTATCACTAAAGTGCTCATTTGTAGATTCCTTGTTTTAGATTTTTGCGTATTGTAGCATAAATGCGCTCAAAAGTGTGGTGTTGCACTTGATAGAGGGTTATTTATAAACGCTGTCTCGCTTATCCACTTTGATGCACAAAATTAACATTTTATCATCAAAAATCTCACACACAAGGCGATAATCCCCCACACGATACCGCCAATATTCGCTTAATTCGCCCTTTAGTGCTTTGCCTTTTATGCGTGGATTTTCTAGCAATTCGAGTTCTTGGGTAAAGTTTGCGATTCTTTGCTGTGTGGTTTTATCTAGCTTGGAAAAGGATTTTAGAGATTGCTTGGTGTAGGCAAATCTCATTTTAAGCCCAAATCTTTATACAAATCATTTGCCAAAATGACTTCACTATCTCGCATAAATTCCTCGTGGGCTTTGTCAGCTTCTCTAGCGTCCTCAAAGTCTTGTATCCACTCTATTATCGCTTCTTTGGCTAGTAGCTCTTTGGTAGTATTTCTCTCTTGTGCTATGGTGGCAAATGTGCTTTGCACTTCCTCTGGTAGCTCTACAATCATAGTTTTTCCTTTAGTAAGATTTGGCATATTGTAGCACATTTATTTTGATTCTATGATTTGGATTTCATCGTGGGTTAAGTCGTAGAGTCGATAGACTAGCTCATCGATTTGGGATTCGGATTGGGTTGAATCTTTGCCCTGTGCTTTTGTTTCCAAAACCTTATCGACTAGATTCGCAATCTTATCTGCGATTTTTTGATTTTTGGCGTTTATTTTTGGGATAGGAAATTTTGCTACATATTGATTTGACAATAAAAAGCCCTTATCGCTATACAAATGCCCGATATTTTTAAAATACCAAAACACCGCCTTTGAATTTAAAAAAGCCAAAAGATAACGCAATTCTTGCTTTGAATCGCTTACCAAAAACGCCATAGAATCCAAAAGATAAAAATCATTTTCTAAAATAAAACTAGGTTCTTGCGTAACTCGTTGCCACGATATTTTTTCTTTATCAAAGTCCTCATAATAATTCGCGCCATAGCGTTGCATACAATACCATTCATAGCGGATTCCCGTCTCGGCTTTGTTGCGCTTGGATAGATTATCTTTGTGCTTTAGTAAATGCCGATAAAGGCTTGGGTAGAGTTGCGCTAAATCTTTTTCATTTTCGTCCATTGACTTTGGATTTTGTGTGTTTGGAAAATGCTACGATAGAAATATAAGCCACAGATTCGCCCATTCGTAGCTGTATCGCTTTATGTCGCGTCCGCGTAAGATGGGCTTGATGATTTGTGCGGTGCGCTCTTTTTCGGTGAGATTTACCCACCCCCTAGCCCCCTCCGCAAGGGAGGGGGAATCTTTAGAATTACCACGCGCAAGGGAGGGGGAAGATTCGGAGTCGCCACTAGCAAGAAAAGGTTTGCGGGATTTGTCGCTGTCATCACAATCTGCCAAAATCCTATCCCTTGTCGCAGTATCGATGATAAAGGCTTCGTTGTAGCCTGTTTTTATGCCGTAATTTATCTCAATATCCCACTCTTTTAGCGGAGTGCCGATTTGCTCTATCTTTTGCTTGAGTGCGAGTGTGGGCAAATCTACAAAGATAAATGCCTCGCTTGAGAGCGAATCTTGGGGGATTTGGCTGTAACTTATAGTGGATAAGTCTTTGGCATTTGGATTGGCGTAGTTTAGTGCGTGGGATTTGGTGGGCTTTTGCTTAGATAGATTGACTATGCAGGTATCCACTGTGGCTTTGTCAAAGACTTTTACGCCGTTTAAATCCACAAAATCCAAAATCACACTTTGCAATAAAAATGCCCGAAGATTCGCGCCATATCCCGCACGGCAGAATTTATTGGAAGTGATTAGGGTAAGAATGCCCTTAGCTTTAAGCAGACTATGCCCCCGCTCGTAAAAATAAGTGTAAATGTCGCCTGTCCCGCAGTAAATGCTAAAAGATTTTTGCAAATGTGGCTTTAGCTCTTTGATTTCCTCTTGTCTTATATACGGTGGATTGCCGATAATCAAATCAAATCCCATAAAGTCGCCCTCTGCGTTCAAAACTTCGGGGAATTCAAATCGCCATTCAAAATATTCCCTTGCTTGTGTTTTGATAAGTTCATAGGCATTCATAGATTTTACCAAAGCCAAAAACTCATCATATACCAAACCCGTTTTTTGTTTGGGAATATCAAGCGTTTTGTGATAATTAAAATCTATAAGGTAAGTATTTAGCTTGTTACACCATTTTTCTAGCTCTTGTTGATTTTGCTTTGGCACTTTTATATTGTCTATGCCTCCATATCCGTAGGTTTTTAGATACTTTGCAAAAATGCTTTTAAATTCTCGATATTGGGGATTTGTTTTGACAAAAAGAGAGAGAATAAAATCTTTTGCAGATTCTATGTTGTTTTTGTGTATTGTTTTTAAATCTCGGTTTGTCTCGTTTTTGTAGGCATTTGTAGCTTTTTTGTAGGACTCTATTTGCTCGGGTAGTTTGACTTTCAAATCGTGCAAAATCGCTTTTATTTCGTTGGCTTCCTCGTTTGATTCGCCTAGTTTTCTATCTTTGTCAAGTAGGCTTTTAAGCTGTGCTTCTAACTTTTCTTTGCTGATATTTAACGCAATGTTTGACACTAGCGAATTGCCACACTTTATGTTTATATCGATATTTGGCAAAGTTTGTAGCTCTTTTGTGGCGATATTTTCATAATAGCTGTATTTGAGTAGCTCTATCCAAAGGCGCAGTTTGCAGATTTCTACGGAATTTGGGTTTATATCCACGCCAAAAAGGCAGTTTTCGATAAGCTCTTTTTTGGTGTAGAAAATCGCCTTTTGGATTTTATGCGCCTCTATGCCCTCGTGTGCGGGAATGCGATAATCTAGTGCGTTTCCTAGCGAATCTTTGATAAGTAACTCATCATTTTCTAGCACTAAGTCAATGTCGCTAAGTCGCCTTCCCTCGCAATCTAGCAGTAATCCTAGCTCACTTTTTATGGCGATAAGCTCATTTAGCGCGGAGACTAGGAAGTGTCCGCTCCCCACTGCAGGGTCGCAAATGCGGATAGAGAGAAAGATTTTGTTGTATTTGCTTAGAATCTCTTTTGTGCTGTCATTGTGAGAATCGCTTACAAACCCGTCATTGCGAGAATCTGCGCGTTGTGTGGATTTACCCACCCCTAAATCCCCTCCGCAGGGGAGGGGACTTTTTAAATCGTGGCAATCCACAAAAGATTTGTCATTCTGAGCCGTAGGCGAAGAATCCAAAAATTCGCTTTTGATTCGTAGATTCTTCGGTCGCTTCGCTCCCTCAGAATGACAATAGGATTGGATTTGCAAGTGTGGGTCGGTGCTTCGCACAGACGCTTTGTTGTAGCTATCGCCACTGCCTCGCAATGACAAATCTGGCGTATTTCTAGCTTGGCGGATTTCGCGGTGGATTTCATACTCTATGTCGGCTAGGGTTTTGCATTGCCATTGTGGATTTGCGCTATTAAATTTCTCCACCACGATTTTGCGAATCGAGCTCTCGCACATATAGCGCGTGATAAAGCTAGGCGTGTAGAAAGAGCCCTCTTTGTAGCCATTTAGCTTTTCAAAGACTAGCCCCAAAACGGCGGAGTTTATGAGCTTATCGTGGTTTGTCTTGGCGTAGTTTTGCACATCGCTTGGCGTGGTTGTGAAATCATAAGCGTGCAAAAATGCGAATAAATACTCTAGCAATGGTAGTGAATCATCTTTGTCTATGTATCTCTCGCGCAAAGTTTTATCACGGCGCAGGATTGAATCTGGCGCGATTTTTAGCGGTTTTGATTGCAGAGTGGCGATTTCAAAGCCTTGTGATTCAAGCGCGGATTTCTCAAAAAGGCTAGAATTTAGATAAGGGATATTTGCTAGATTTGGCGGAATGTCGGCGCGATTTTTCACCGCTAGGACTTTGAAAAATAGCGTATTTAGCGCACCAAAATCGCGCAAAATGCTAATGTCTAAAAAGGGCTTGTCAATGTGGCGGAAACTTAAAAGCATTGATTCAAGTAAGCGCAAAAATAAAATGCGGTTGTTCCACAGCATAATAAGCGGGAAAATATGGGAGTCGAAAATGTCGGTTGAATCGTGGCTATTTTTGTGTGGGTGGTTTGGATTTTGGGTTGATTCGCCCTTGTGGCTTTGGGCTAAATCGCTCAAATCTAGAGCATTTTGTCGTGAATCTAGAGCGTTTGAATCGCTTGAATCTTGGCTTGATTCGCGTGGCAGTTTGTCGGCAAAGTCGCGCTTGATTGAATAAAGTAGCGTGTTTTGCGTGGTGCTTGGCAAAATCAATGCCTTGCCGTTTTGCTCGACTTGCACTAAGCCCAAAATATAGAGTAGCTCTTTGTAAAATCGCTCATTTAGTGTGTTTGCATCGATATAGCGCGGGATTTGTAGCAAAACACTTGGCGATAAAAGCGCGTAAAATAGGGCTAAGTCGTTTTGATTGTTTAGAGCGGATTCGACATTTATGTAATAAAACTCTACTTGTCCCTCTATGTCCTTTATGATAGCTTCTACTTGCTTGTAAAATTGCGCTGTGCTTGTGTCGTTGCCCTGATTGAAATCGCAATTATTATACGCTCTCTCTATGTCCTTATTTTTGGCAAAAAGTCTATGGTAATCTGTTGCTTTGATGATATAGAATTCCTTTGCAGTGCAAAGGATAATGTGTTTTATGTCGTTATTTTTATGCTTATGCCATTCTCGTAAGTAGTATAAAATGCTTTCATAAAGGGCTTTGGACTCCAATCCCCACTTGTCATTGCGAGAATCTCTATGAGATTCGTGGCAATCCACACTTTCATTTTGGATTGCTTCGGCGTTTGCAACGCCTCGCAATGACGAATCTGGTGTTTTTACAAACTCCGCTTTGTTGCCTGTGGCTTTGACTTCAAAAAGCACCTTTGGAATCTCATCATCATAAATCGCCAAATCCACCTTACCGCGCGTGTTGCACACATAATCAAAGGTGGTGGATAAAAACTGCGCGATTACATTCTTTTGGAATTCTTCGCTATCATCTTTTTGTGCCTCTTTTGTCATAGTGGCAATCGCGCTTGCAAACTCGCTCAAATCCTCACTAGGAACTAAATCTCTATACTGCCCCCCCCCCTTAATGAACTCATCTAAAGCGATATGTTTGTAAATCATCGTTGTCCTTTGTGAAATCAATGGGAAACCAAATTATACAATACAAAATTGTGTTTCTGATTTTTGTAGTGTGGATTATCAAAAATCGTGGAATCTTAAGTTGAGCATAAGTTGCAAAGTATTACAATTATTTCACTCGTGGTTATTTAACATTGTCGTTTTTGTTGTTGCTTAGCTATAATATTCCAAATCAAAAGCAGGATTGATTTATGAGTAAAAAAGACGAAATCAAGGCTAGAATTAGTATTTTTCAAGCTATTATTATTTTGCTTATAACTACGCTATTTGCTATATTTGGTTATACGGCGATTCATTATAAAGAGTATGATTTACTACTTGTTGTGTGCACAGTATTAGCTTGTGTGTTTCTTGTGGCTATGATTTGCATTTGTGTGAAGTATTTTCTAAAATATGTAAAAAAATTAAGGAGACTAAAATGATTGGTGTGGTTGCTGTGGTATTTGCTTTTATTGCGTTTTTTGGCTCGCTACTTTATGTGGCTTATGCTGTTGGTAGGGATTAGAGTTTTGCTACTCTTATGCTAGATAAATTCAAATAAGCAATAGCAAAAATGAATTACTTGGATGAACGGCATATACATATCTTGCAGGGAATTTATAAATCATCTTGTGGTGGGCTAAAGAAAGTACCGATTGGGGAAGATGGTGGCTTTTACATAGCGAATACAAAAGAAAGATTAGATTATGAACATTGCTTAGAATTCCTACAAGAACAAGGGTATATTGCAGGTATAGGAAAGCCTATACAAGGAATGAATGGCGATAAAGTATATATCTTAAATATAGAAATCACTAGGGAAGGAATAGAATTTGTCAAAAATTTAGAAAATCAACAAGATATAATCCAAAATGAAAACACCAAATCATACAGAATCTCACCAAAAATAAAATCTGTATTGTCAAAAATTATTATTGGCATTGTTGCAACTGTTGTTGGTGGCTTGATTTTGCATTTTTTAACTAGATAGTAGATATTTTACTAAAGATTTTACATTCAAACTCCACAACTACCCCTTAGCCTATCCATCACACCGTTTATAATATCCTCGCCCACAAACTCCTCCCCGCTAAATCTATCCTTTCCATTTGCATAGCACTTCACAACCTAGCGATTGCCCTCTTGCTTTATAGGTATCCAAAAATGATAACCCCTCATTCCCTCTTTTTTAGAAATCGCTTTATGCCCACTCGTAGGGGAGGGGGAACTGATTGACTTGCTTGCGTTCGCAAATGAGTGGGAGAATAATTGGTTTGTTATCGCTAGTAAGGAGGAAACTATTAAGATTGTCATATTGAGCGCAAGTGGAATATCTAAATGAATTTGCGCATTTATGTTTGTCTGCTTGGATACTTTTGCATTTTTGGATACTTTGGTTTTTGCGAAACCTTAGTATGAAAATGCTTTTTGTCATTGCAAGGCTTGTCTTTAGGCTTTTTTAAATCATCTCTGTCTTTTGCAAAATCGTTGCCCTAAGTCGAATGATGCAAAATTTTGAGTGGCGGAATGTGGTAAAAATATACTTTTATAGATTCGCCATTTTTGCAAATGTTATCACAAACTCGCTGCCTTTGCCTAGCTCACTATTTAGCGTGATTGTGGCGTTGTGGATTTTAGCTACGCGCTTGACTATGGCTAGTCCTAGTCCGTTGCCACCTAGCTTTTTGCTACGACTTTTATCTATGCAATAAAATCGCTCAAAAACGCGCTCTTGCTCACTTGGTGCGATGCCTATGCCATTATCACTTATGCTTAAAATAGTGCTATTTTCATCACTCTTTAGGGTGATTACCACTTCGCTACCTTTGGGGCTGTATTTGATAGCGTTTTCGCTAAGGTTATAAACCATATCCTCAAGCAAAGCAGGGATACCCAATACTTCAAATTTTTGCACTTCAAAATCTTGTGATTTTTCTAAATCACGATTCGCGATTCGTGAATCGTGATTGCCCAAAATCTCAAAATCAATTTTTATGTTTTTGTCCTTTGCTAGATTTTGCAGATTTGGCAAGATATTTGCGATGAGATTTGGTAGATTTACACGCTCTTTTTGTGGGCAGTTCGCGCTTCTCTCAAGCGATGAGTCCAAAAACGAAATTTTTAAAATTTTGTCAATGAGCGTCAAAAGTCGCTTTGACTCGCTATAAATCCTAGCGATAAACTCATCTCTATCTTTATCTAGCACAAGCCCATTGCAAAGCATTTCACTACTTGCGAGTATGGCAGAGAGTGGCGTTTTTAGCTCGTGGGTTACATTGGAGCTAAACTCCTTGCGTAGCTCAAAAATATCTTTTTGCAGACTTTTATCAAATAGCAAAATGATGATTGCTTTTAGCTTGTCTTTGATAAAAATAGGCATACAAATGACTTGCAAAAAATACTCATTTATGCTTATCTCAAAGGTTTGATTGCTTGAATCTATGCTTTCTTTTATCGCGCGGGTAAAATCACTCATAAGCGCGAAAATATTGATATGCTGATTATAAGGCGTTAGTCGCAAAATCTGCAAGGCTTTGGCGTTGCTTTGGGTAATATTGCCCGTGCTATCAAGGACTAAAAATCCCTCGTTCATATTTTTTGTGATTATGTCAAATTGTAATTTGCTTTGTTTTATGGATTTTAGCTGTTTTTTGATTTTCTTTTTTTGCTTGGAGATTTGCTGCATAAATATGTGTAGCTCGGCATAAGGATTGGTTTTTATAGGGTGGGAGAGATTGATATTTTTGATAGGGTTTGTGATAAGCCTTGATAGCAAAACACCTAAAATCACGCTTGCAATCGCACTAAAAAACAGCAGTGTGGCAAAAAGTGAAGCGAAATTTTTTAGGTAGAGAGAATCTTTTTGCTTGCTTATGCGCAGTATGACTTTTTGGGGTTTGTTTTGTTGGTGGTTGTTTTTAAATTTGCCAAAAATGCCACTATCCGCAAAGTCGCTTTGCGGGGAAATAAATTTTGTGAAGTATAGATTTTCTTTATGCTCTGTGTTTGATAGCCGCAGGGATTTGTGGCTTTTGCCTTGAAGTAGATTTTGCACTTCTTCGCGCTCTAAGTGATTATCAAGCGTGCGTATGTCGATTTTGTTGTCAAAAAGCACTTCCCCTTGCAAAGAGATAATACTCACACGATAGGCAGAATCAACATTTGGGCTAAAGGCTTTGTCAAATGAGTTTGCATACTCTTCTAAATCCCTAAACACTTCCTCTTGGTGTTTTTGGTGCAAAAACACCGCGCTAATGACTATGCTAAGCAACTGCACAGACACGATAAGCAAAAAAATCACAACCACAAGCCTAAAAGATAGGCTTTTTGGTTTAGGAAATCTCATCAAATACATATCCCACCGAGCGAATGTTTTTTATACATTTGCCATAAGTGCCAAGCTTTGTGCGCAAGGAGCTTATGTGCATATCCACAGTGCGAGTGTTATCCACGCTATATCCCCAGATAGATTCTAGTAAATCATCTTTGCTAAAGATATTGTTTTGATTGCTAAAGAGCAAAAGCAAAAGCTCAAATTCTTTTTTGGTAAGGCGGATATGGGATTCATCTATGCTTACTTTGTGTGAATTTGGTAGGATTTTTAGTCCTTTGTATTGGAGGGTGTCATCTAGCTTTTTTGTATTTCGGCGCAAAAGGGCTTTGATTCTAGCGATTAGCTCTAGTGCTGAAAATGGCTTTGTGAGATAGTCATCTGCGCCCAAATCAAGTCCGTTTATTTTGTCATACTCGCTACCTAGCGCACTTAAAATGATGATAGAAATGCCTTTGTATTTTTGATTTGCCCTCAAAGTCTTTATCACACTAAGCCCGCTTTCATTTGGCAGCATAATATCACACACTAAGACTTGACAAACCTCTTTTTCAAGCGCGTTATAGAGGCTTTGTGCGTTTTCAAAAATGAGTGAGTGCATATTTTGATTTTTTAGCGCGTAGGCGACTAGCTCGGCGATACTTTGGTCATCTTCTAAAATATAGACAATATTTTTAGACATATTTTTTACTCCAAAACCTTGCAAAATCTATTGCTGTATTATAGGCTAGATTTGTCCCTATACTATACACTACTTTGCTTGCAAAATGCGCAAAAACGCTAAGATTTTACAAAGATTTTACATTTTGATTTTTGCATTGTGTTTGGCATTTGAGAATCTTTGTAGAATCTAAACACAATTTAAGCCCATTTTGTATAAAATTTTGAAATTTTGCAAAAAATAAAGAGTAGCGCAAAAAGCAAATTCCAAACGCAAAAAACGCCACACAAATAGTAATAAAATCATTCCCCAAGAACTTCAAAAGGACTTCAAATGCCACAACGCACTGACATTAAAAATATCTTACTTATTGGCTCTGGACCCATTGTCATCGGGCAGGCGTGTGAGTTTGACTACTCTGGCACGCAAGCTGCAAAGACGCTCAAAAACTTGGGCTACCGCGTGGTGTTAATCAACTCCAATCCCGCTACGATTATGACTGACCCTGATTTTGCCCACCGCACTTATATCGAGCCTATCACCAAAGAAGTCATCACAAATATTATCGCACAAGAAAAGATTGATGCGATTTTGCCTACTATGGGCGGACAAACCGCGCTTAATGTCGCAATGGAAATGTATGAAAGCGGGGCACTAGATGGGGTAAAGTTTTTGGGTGCAAATCCCGCTGCAATCAAAAAGGGCGAGGATAGACAGGCGTTTAAAGAAGCGATGCTAAAGATAGGAATGGACTTGCCAAAGAGTCATTATGCCTACAATGAGGAAGAGGCAGAGCAAGCGGCGCAAAATATCGGCTTCCCGCTTATCATTCGCGCAAGCTACACGCTCGCAGGTGGTGGCAGTGGCGTGGCGTATAATATCGAGGAGTTTAAGGCTCTCGCAAAAGCGGGGCTAGAGGCAAGCCCGATAAATGAGATTCTCATCGAAGAAAGTCTGCTAGGGTGGAAAGAATTTGAAATGGAGGTAATCCGCGATAAAAATGATAACTGCATAATCGTGTGTAGCATCGAGAATCTAGACCCTATGGGCGTGCATACGGGCGATTCTATCACTATCGCTCCCGCGCTCACGCTCACAGACAAAGAGTATCAGCGAATGCGTGATGCGAGCTTCAAAATCCTGCGTGAAATCGGCGTGGATACGGGCGGGAGCAATGTGCAATTTGCCATAAATCCTAAAAACGGACGAATGACGGTCATAGAGATGAACCCGCGCGTATCGCGCTCCTCCGCGCTTGCGAGCAAAGCCACAGGCTACCCCATAGCCAAAGTCGCCACAATGCTTGCCGTTGGCTTTAGCCTTGATGAGATTAGCAATGACATTACAGGCACGCCCGCGAGCTTTGAGCCAAGCATTGATTATATCGTTACCAAAATCCCGCGCTTTGCGTTTGAGAAATTCCCCCTAGCGGATTCTACGCTTACTACTTCGATGAAGTCTATCGGCGAGGTTATGGCGATTGGCGGGTGCTTCAAAGAGAGCTTGCAAAAGGCGTTGTGTAGCTTGGAGAATGGACTTTGTGGCTTTGATAGTATCACAAGCGATATTGAGCTAGCAAAGAGGGAAACGCGCCGTCCAAATGCTAGTCGAATCCTTTATGTTGCCGATTGCTTTAGGCTTGGGCTTAGCATCGATGAAGTGGCGGATTTAAGCCACATTGATAAGTGGTTTTTATCCCAAATCTATGAGCTAGTGCGCGAGGAAGGGCGTGTAAAAAGTGAAATCTTGCGCGACTCTCAAGCTATGCGCAACCTCAAATCGCAGGGCTTTAGCGATAAAATGTTAGCGAGGCTTTTGGCGCAAAATGAGGGCGTGGAGGTGAGCGAGGGCGAAATCTATATGGCGCGAAAGGAGATGGGCGTGGTGGCACGGTATGAGGAGGTGGATACTTGTGCGGCGGAGTTTGAGGCGTTGACGCCATATCTATACTCAACAATTCCTTGCAATCCGTTGGGCAATTCGTCTTCGGGTAATCATTGCGCAGATTTGCTAGATTTTGAGAGTTCGCAGACACTTAAGTCTAGCTCACTCCCAAAATCTAGCAAAAACTCCACAAGCACCACCGCAAATACTAGAATTGTGGAATCAAGCATTGCCGATTCGCACGAATCTTTATCACAAAAAGACAATGCGCGTAAAGTGCTAATCATCGGTGGGGGACCAAATAGAATCGGGCAGGGAATTGAGTTTGACTACTGCTGTGTGCATTCTAGCTTCGCGCTCAAAGACTTGGGCGTGCAAAGCATAATGTATAACTGCAATCCAGAGACTGTCAGCACGGACTATGACACGAGCGATACGCTGTATTTTGAGCCTATCGACTTTGAGCGTGTGCGCTCTGTGGTGGAGAGAGAGAAGCCCGATGGAATCATCGTGCATTTTGGCGGGCAAACGCCTTTGAAACTTGCCAAAAATCTCACTACAATCGGAGCGAACATCATCGGCACAAAGGCTTCTGTAATCGACACGGCGGAGGATAGAGAAAAATTTGCCGCCTTTGCGCAAAAGCTAAGCCTAAATCAACCCCAAAACGGCTCTGCTGTAAGCAAAGATGAAGCCTTTGACATAGCGCACAAAATCGGCTATCCCGTGCTTGTGCGCCCAAGCTATGTGCTAGGTGGGCGGGCTATGCGTATCGTGCAGAGCGATGAGGAACTGCGCGTGTATATGGACGAGGCGGTGAAAGTGAGCGAGGATAGCCCTGTGCTGATTGATAAGTTTTTAGACCACGCTACCGAGCTTGATGTCGATGCGATTTGCGATGGGGAGGAAGTCTATATCGGTGGGATTATGCAGCATATCGAGGAAGCAGGCGTGCATAGCGGGGATAGCACGAGTGTTTTGCCTAGCATAAGCATAGATGAGAAAATGCTAAAATTGATTTGTGAGAAAACCGAGCAAATCGCCCTAGAGCTAGGAATCATAGGGCTACTAAATATCCAATACGCTATCCACAAAGACACGCTATATATCATTGAGGTAAATCCACGCGCTTCGCGCACCGTGCCTTTTGTGAGTAAGGCTACGGGGATTCCGCTAGCAAAGGTTGCGACACGAGTAATGTGGAATGTGGCGCGCAATTCGTCTTTACTAAAGAAAGCAGAGCTTTTGGGTAATCCCTCCACCTCGCTTCACTGCGGCGCACACTCAAGTGCGCCTCATTCGCAAGGCGAAGCGATTGCCCAAAGCACCACCGCAAATACTAGAATTGTAGATTCAAGCAAAAATAAACATTCCCCCTCCCTTAGCACGAGTGGGGCTAGGGGGTGGGTAGATTCCACAAGTATTTTGCGCGAAGCACTAAAATTTTATGACAGCTACAACCGCATAGACTTCACTACTAAGCCACTAAGCCACAAGACACTAAATCATATTTCCGTCAAAGAATCTATTTTCCCCTTTAATAAGCTAAATGGTGCGGATTTGATTTTGGGACCAGAGATGAAAAGCACGGGGGAGGTTATGGGGATTTCTTCACGCTTTGGGATTAGCTTTGCCAAAGCGCAAAACGCGAGCAAAAACACTCTACCAAAGGAGGGCAAGATTTTTATTTCTCTTGCTGATTGCGATAAAGAGTTTGCACTAAGTGTGGCGAGTAAATTTATCAATCTAGGGTTTAGCGTGTGTGCGACAAGAGGGACACATAGGATTTTACAAGAAGCTGGGATTGCTATCTCTTGTGTGCTAAAGATAAGCGAGGGACGCCCAAATATCAAAGATTTGATAATGAATAAAGAAATCGCCCTAGTGATAAACACAAGCGATGGAGCGCAAAGCACAAATGACGCAAAATCTATCCGCCGACAAGTGCTAAAAAGCTCGATTCCTTACTTTACGACTATCGCTGCTGCAGAGGCAGCCGCAGAATCAATAAAAGAAATCCAACAACACGATAGCAATATCCCCAAAGCATTGCAGGATTTTATGTAATATGTCATTTTTGTGAGATTGTGTGGCTTGAAATATTTTTAAAAAAAATGGCTAAAAAAAGCAGTAAGTCTTTGTGATATGGCTTGAGTATTATTGTCTAAAATAGCTCATTATGTGAGCTGACACACGAACAAAATAAACACCAAAAAATCATCTTGTTTTTTTGACAATAATATGAAATTTAAACATTCTTAATTGGGAAAAATATATAATCCAAAATCACAAAACGATTAACCTAGAAAGGAGTAAAAAAAGCATTGGAAAAATTTATATCAAATCTTGACGCAAAGGCAAATTACAAAAATATCAAAAAAGGGTTTAAGTGGGAAAATATACCACGATTTGCAGTAATAACAGGAGAAAATGGCTCAGGGAAAACAGCACTTTTAGAACAAATGAACCTTATTTGTTCTACATTAGAATTAAAAACAAAATATGATAAATATATTTTTCATAACACTATTGACTTTGTAATTAAATATTTTGATAGCATCAAGCTAGAGAATAAATCATATTCAAAAAATGATATATATGTTATGCCTCTTGCAAATTTATATAACATTATTACAGATTTTAGACAGGAAAACAATATATTTATAGTAGCACAAAAATATTTTAAACAATACCATAATAAAGATATTTCACTTATGGATTTTATAAACAAAAACTACACAAATCTTAATGATAGCGAACGCAATATTTTAAAATCTTATAGAAACAATATTACCTCTATGCTAAAAAAATATTCAAACTTTTTTGAAAGACATAATATAACAGAGGAGAAACTTTTGCTAGAAATGGGACAAGATGAATTTTATGAATTGATAAATAATGTGAATGACATAAATATAGAGTCCAAACCTGTAATATTTGATGAACAACTTTTAATAGATACATTTGGAAATTATTTTATTAAATTTGAAAACTATAAAAGGTGGTTAGAAAAACAACATCAAGATAAACTAGTTAGAGAAATTTATAAAATGGTAGAAAAAAAATTTGGAAAAAATCCACTAGATAAAATCAACCAAATACTTACAAAATATTATTCTAAGTATGAATTAGAAATAGCAATGGTTGAATCTGGTAATATAAAACTAATTTGTAGAGAAAAAGAAAGTAACGCTCTAGTTCCTATGAGTAGCTTATCTTTAGGCGAACAAATCATAATTTCCCTTATAATGTGGCAATATGAGGATACAACTCTTGATTCTGTGGTTTTGCTTTTGGACGAACCAGATGCACATCTAAATCCCAAAATGGCAAAAATGCTAATTTATATTTTAAAAAATGTAGTAGTTAAAGATTTTGATTGTCAAGTGATTATGACTACGCATAGTTTATCAAGCGTTGCTTATTGTGATGATAAAGATTTATTTTTTATGGAAAATGGAAATATTAGAAAAATTGACAAAAAAGATGCAATAGAAAAATTATCAGATGGTGTTATGACTTTTGATACTGCTATGAGCGTAGTTGCACAAATCCAAAAATCAAACAAGCCTACTCTTATGGTAGAAGGAAAATTAGATAAACTCCATATTGAAAATTTTTATAAACTTTCAAATAAAAAAATTCCTTTTGAAATTATAAATTGTGGTAGTGCTACTAATATGCGACATTTTGCCATTGCTTTTGAAAAATTACAAATTTCAAAAGATGGGATTTTATTTTTGTGTGATTATGATAGAGAGGGTTGCAATGCCTTCAATAATATTGAAAATAAATATAAAGTAATTTATACACTAGATATAGAAAATATAGATAAACAAGATGATAGGATTAGGCTTAAAAATTATCCATTTGAAATGCTTTACCCACTTAATATTTTAATACAAAACAAGTTAGTAGAGGAATTAGAATTGAAAGATTTTATTATTCAATTAAGTAAACAAAAACAGACAGAAAAAAGCAAATATTACACATCAAGTGATAGCAATTTTGACAAAGTAAAATATAAATTAAAGAGCAATGGAGCTGTTGCTAAAGAGAATTTTGCAAAGCAAATTATAAAAACGCTAAATATAAATAAAGATTTTGAGGAAATCAAAAATCTTATTGATAGAATAGAGCATTATTTTAAGTCTTTTAGTAGCAAAACAGCACAAATGCAAAACCTAACAAATCACATAAATAGCGTGTAAAATCAGGTTTTGCATAGTTTTTTAAGATTTGCTTAGCACCAATGTCTTATTTGTCTGTATTGCCATAGGGATATATGTCCGTCCTTTGCTCATATCGTGGCAGTAATCACACGCTTTGAAAAAGTCCTGCGCGTAAAAATCCCAAAACTTTTTCTTTGTAAGTCTTGAATCAAGAGAGATAAAGTCCCCGCTAAATTCGCCAAGCCCTTTTAGGCGAGAGAGCGAACTAGCCACAGGACAGATGAAAATTTGCCCTTTAGATTCTATGCCACGCTTTTTAGCGCAAAACTCACCGCTCTCATCGCTAGATTCATTCTGCCCCCCCCCCCCCAATAGTAGATTTTGGCAGACTTTCATTGCTCATCACGCTTACGCAGGGCATCATACATGCGCGGTAATTCTCTATGATTTTTTCTTTACTTCTGCCTCGTTTGTAGATTTTGCCCGGCTCCCACCAGCTTAGCGGATTGTCATTCCAGCGAATGATATAGGGAATCTTATATGTTTCTAAAGAGCTAAAAATCTCTTTTTGATAAAGTTTGATTTTGAGATTTGGCGAAGTGGAGTAGTCGCTAATATCAAGCCAAAATTTCTTTGATTTGGCAAGGGCGGTGAGTAGATTTTCTTTTAGCTTTATTGTGCCGTTTGTTACCATACCAAATGACTTGACTTTTGGCTCACTATCTAGCCTCTCTACCACTTTGACAATGTCTTTGAAAAGCAAAGGCTCTCCGCCTATGATTTTGATATGCGTAACAGAATCTATCACGCTAAATAGCTTATCTAGTAAGCCAAAGATTCCCTCCAAAGTGCAGGTATAGTTGTTTTTGGGACTAAAATACTGCATTAGATTCCCACAGGATTCACAGCGTAGAGTGCAGCGCGTAGTAAGCACTAGCTCAAAGTAGGGCATATCCACCTTGCCACGCCAAAAGCGAAGCAATACTTTATACCGCGCCCAATTTTTCACTTGCAAGATTTTTGCCACGAGATACAAAGGCACGAGATAAAATGCTTTGTATGGCTTTGATTTGATTTTGCGCTTGACTTGATAAGCGTGGCAGTTTGCATATAGGCTTTTATAAACAGCTCGGGCAAAAAGCACTGCTACAAGGTAGGGCGATTTAAGTGGGTTTGATTTTATCTGTGCGTAAATGTCGTGCTTATAGCCTTTGCTTAAAAAGCCATTATTTAGCAAATCATTTGCGCGAATTTGCTCAAAAATTTGATTTTTCACATAGCGTATTTTAAAAATGTCTTTATTTTTCACTTTATGATTCATTGTGTAGCTCCTTATTTGGTGTGTTTTTGATGTTTTGTGGCAAATGCCTTTTTATACTCAAAATTCCCTAGTTTTAGGTAGATTCCCCCGTCCCTTACACGCAATCGAAATACCTTTCTGCGATATTGTTTGAAACTTTGCTTTGGCACTTTACCCTGCATAATGGCTTGTGTCCATTTTTTGATTTTTGGCTCAAAGTAAGTCCATTGCGGATTTGTATAGTGGGCTAAAATCTCACGCATTTCATTTGCAAAGGTTTTCCATATCTTAGAGCTTGTTTTGTAGTAAAAGCTATAATTTGGACTCATCGCGTGGGCGAAAAAATATTCTTTTACTTCCTCTAAAATCCCATAACGCATTAGCACACTCAAAGCCTCTTTTGTCATTTCCAGCATTTGCATTAGCCTATCTGGCGTGATGAATTGCGTAGAATTGCCTTGATTTATCTCTAGCCGATAGTGATAGAGTGGCTCTTTGATAATAGCCATTTTGTCAGCCTTTGCCAAAATCTCCATAGCAAAGGGCAAATCTTGATAGACTTTTGTGCTTTCAAAAAACTTCACACTTTTTATAAATGTGGATTCATATAGATTTGCCCACACACTTGCGTGAAAAAAGAAAATCTGCTTAAATTCCTCTCGCGGATTAAAGGCATAATTGGGTGCTAGATTTAGGTCTTGGTATTTGGGATTGTAAGTATGATTTTTCTCTAGCGAGTGCGAATCATACACAAAAAAGTTGCACTTCACTAGCTCGGCATTTGTTTGCCTTGCTTTTGTGTAGAGTTTTTCATACATTGTAGGATTTATGAAATCATCAGATTCGACTATGCCGATATATTCGCCCCGCGCTTGTGCTATGCCACGATTTACCGCTACGCCATATCCGCCGTTTTGCTGTTCGATGAGATTTATGCGACTATCTTGCCTTGCAAATTCGCGTAAAATCGCTCCCGTGCTATCCGTGCTTCCGTCATTTATGCAGATGATTTCTATATCCTGCAAAGTTTGGCTTACCACGCTTTGCATACATTCGCGGACATATCGCTCGACATTGTAGCAAGGGATTACTATTGATACTTTTGGTTGCATTGTTGCTCCTTATGTTTGATTTTTATGTAATGCTTAAAATAATGCTTGATTTTACGCCACAAGCCTTTGGGCTTTGGCTCTAAAAGCTCGGCGTAAAAGTCGCGTGGCGAATCCAAAATCTTTGCTAATTTGCGCCTTTGATGCCACTTAAAGCCACAAGATTTGATTTGGGATTTGCTTAAATGCGCAAAATCTTTTTGGAATCTATATAGAAATTCTAGCTTTGATTCTAAGCCGATTCGCCCGACATTCCACCTATATCCGCAAAATCTTAAATAGTGATATAGCCCACTATAAACGCTCATAAGGTTTTCTCTCTCTAAAAATTTTGCTATATAGTCATACTCATCGCAAATGCAATACACTTTGCCTTTGTCATTTGATGATGAAGATTCATTGTCCGTGCAGTAGCAATAGTGCGCCTCATCTAGTAAGTAAAGCGAATCTGCTAAAATCGTAGTGATAAATGAAAATCCTGTGTCTTGGTAGGACGCGCCTTGCGTTTCGTTAAATCTAATGCTGTGCTTTTGTAAAAATTCGCGCTTAAAAATACTGCTTTGATTCATTTTCCACGCGGTTTTTAGTAGGGCGATTTTGGTTTTTATGGATTTTGGGTTTGAATCTAATCGCGAATCCGAGTGTGAATCAAAAATGAGTTTTTTACCACAAAAATGCGCATTCTTTACTATGGGCGTATGTGTGAATTTATACGCGTTATTATCCGTGTGGAAGCACAAAATATCGCTTTTAACTATATCGCAATCTTGTGCCTTTGCTATGCTATAAAGTCGCTCAAACATTGTGGGCTTGATGAAATCATCAGATTCGACTATGCCGATATATTCGCCCTGTGCTTTGGCAATGCCTAGATTCATCTGGTAGCCATAGCTTTTGCGTTCACTTATGATAAGGCTAAGGCGCGAATCACTCTTTGCATAATCTTGCAAAATCTGCAGTGTGCCATCAGTGGAGTTTGCATCTACGACTATGATTTCTATGTCGCGTAAGAGTTGATTTAGCACGGAGTCTATGCACTCTTTGAGATAGTGCGCAGAATTTAGCGTGGGGATAATGATAGAGATTTTGGGGTTAGTCATTGCAACTCCTTTTTTGCTAGATTTAACGCCTCTGCTATGATTTTATCCATATCAAAGTATTGATATGCGCCAAGTCGTCCGCCAAAGATGATATTTGAGTGCTTTTGGGCTAGGGCTTTGTATTTGGCATAAAGGGCGGCGTTTTTCTCATCATTGATAGGATAAAACGGCTCTTTGCTTATGTCCCAAGATAGCGGAAACTCAATGCTTAAAATCGTGCTAGGACTTTGCACAAACTCAAAGTGCTTATGCTCGATAATGCGCGTGTATGGAGTCTCTAAGTCGGTAAAATTCATAACCGCTACGCCTTGATAGTTCTCACACTCTAAAATCCGCTCTTCAAAGCGCAAAGAGCGATACTCAAGCGCACCAAAGGTATAATCAAAGTAGCTATCAATCGCCCCTGTGAAAATAATCTTTTTGGCGATTTTGTGGAAATACTCTTTATCGCTTAGAAAGTCCGTATTTAGCTCTACTTCGCAATGTGCTAGGAGCTTTTCAAAAATAGGCGTGTAGCCACCTTTGGGAATGCCTTGATAAGGGTCGCTAAAATAATTATTGTCATAGATAAATCGCACGGGGATTCGGCGGATAATGCTTGGTGGTAAGTCAGCGCAGGGTTTGCCCCACTGCTTTTGCGTGTAGCCTTTGATGAGCTTTTCATAAATGTCATTCCCTACAAGAGAGATTGCTTGTTCCTCTAAATTGCGCGGGGTGTGGGTAATTTTGGCTTTTTGGGATTCGATAATCTCTTTTGCTTGTTGTGGGGTTAGGAAGTTTGTGGTAAGTGGAGTGTGGGGGGAAGCGTGAGGGGTGTGGGAATGCGGAGAGTTATGAGAGTTTGTGATTCGTAAATCAAGAGAGTTAGATTCTTGTGAATCGTTAGCGGATTTTATGCTGTGAGTGGTTCTCCCTTGTGCCATGTCACGCGACTAGCCTGGGTTTTCGCATCTATTACACCTTCCGTCCCGCTCTCCCTCTACCTACATCTCA